>CBDTVD010000117.1:0-6122 GCA_965363965.1 uncultured bacterium | reverse complement strand
CCATCATTCTTCAGGGTGCGCCGCGCTACAATCTGAAAGTGAGAAGGGCTGAGCCGCCGCCGCCCATTGCCCTCTCCCTGAAAATCCAGCCGATGCCGTGCAGGCTGAGTGCAAAATCCATCCTGCTGGTGCGGATTCTTCCGCCAATCGCAGGCAGCAGCGGGCCAAATGATGGTTTTGAAATGCCCAAATAGCCGAATGCATTAGGCCCTGCAGGCAATTCAGCATTCATCAACTGGCTGGGTGCGCTGAAACTCAGTGTTTCAGGCACAGGCACCGCTGCCAGTTCGGTTCTGTAATTCACAAATCCGCTGCCCGCAGGGACTGTGATGGCGAGTGCCATGTATGGCGGATGCATCTGGCTGAGCCGCTTTTCCTGCCGCAGATTCGGCAATAAGCCATTGCCAAGCAGGCTGCCTGCGCTGAACTTTTCTTGCCCCTGGCTCAGGTTGATACCGCTGGTGGCAGTGTCAAGCTCGCCTTTTATCACCTGATAATCTCCCCAGGCCAACCCGAGGTTTTCAATTGAAAATGCGATTCCCACCCCGCTTGATCGGCTCACCATTCCAATCCCGATTCTGCCGCTGAAGCCAGGGTTGCCGAGCCAGCCTGCCTTTCGCCCATCACGAATGTGCACACTGCCTGCATAAGCAATGCTTTCGCCAAGTGCACCCGTGGCCAGGGTACCATAGGCTACATTTCCATTAAAACTGGTGTCGCTCCAACTGGGGCCTATTGCCGCCAGCAGCATCCATTGCCGCGCAGGTTTATCCAAGTGCAGGCTATAGGTCATTCGCAGGCTGTGGGCACCCCAGTTTCTGAATCGCGAAGGGCCCAGCGAGGCTGTCTGCCCGGCGAATTGAGCATTTCCGCCGCCCACCAGCCGCAGAAAATCGCCCTCGCCTTTGTAATAGCCTATTTGGCTGTAAGTATATTCAGCGCCGAGATTTCCTGCACCGAGCCTGACAATTTCAGATGCGGCGCCAGTACTCCACCGGCTCAGCATCCTTGCCCGTTTCGGTGCCTGATTTCTGAAACTCCAAACCACTGCTCCGCCATTGATGATTGAAGCGATGTCGGCGCGGTTGAAGGAGTTGCTGCCGAATGCTGCCCTGAAATGCGCCGCGGGCAGCAGTTCCTTTTGAAGCCACAGCCTCTGCCCGATGCTGTCGGCCTGGCCGGCGGCTGCAGTGCCGATGACCATCAGCAGCAAGGCCGCGGCCAAAGGGTAAAGTTTCATCCTGAATTTTTATTGAATGACGGTGAATTGAAAGCGGCCAGAGGCTTTGATGTCAATGCGGTCAGTGCTGCTGAATTTGTTGATGCCAGTGCTGCTGAGGACGGCGCGGAGGGCAATGCGCCCGTCCCGCTGCAGGGCCTTGAGTTTTTCTGTGGGTATATCCACCGCCACGCTGCCGTCCGCTTTGGCCATCACAGGCCAGCCGCTCAGCAGGGGGAGTTTATCATTTCTGTTGAGTGCATCGGCCCAAATCAAGGCCGACACGGGCAGGTTATTCTGATAGTGCAGATGCAGGGTGAGTGCCTCCACCTCTTCACTGGCTGCAACTGTCAGCTGCATGGTGTCAGAGAGTTGCAGGTTGGTAAAGGTGCCATCAATGCCCAGGCGCAGCTGCAGCACAGCTTCCAGGGTTTGGTCTGGATAAATAAACTGAGTCATGTCTATTGTGCCGGCGGGGTTGAGTGTAAAACTCCCGCTGAACTCCATTTGGTCTGGCAGCAGGCTCAGCAGTTGGGCAATGTTCGAGTTTTTCTCGGTGTAAACTATTTCGCCAATGGTAGGGGTAGGCAGCTTGTTTATCGCAGGGCCAAGTGTGAGTGTTTGCCCTGCGCTCAAGGCCAGGCTCTTGCCAGTCTTTGAGTTTTTTGCAGCCAGTTTGGTGATGGATACCATCGCAGGTGCACCTACATAATTTTTCACCACCAATCTGAGCTCTGCGGAAGTGAATTGAATGGAATCGGCGCTGAGGGTTTTGAAGGCATCAATGGTGAGGGTGTCATCTGCCTGCACCTCCATTTGGCCGAGGTAGCCTTCAGCATACTGGGGAATAATGTCCTTTAAGCCATAAGTGAGGTTGACCCCCTGAGATTGTGAGAGTTCGATTTTGCGCCCTGTCGAGTCAATGAACATCTGCAGGACATTGAAGAAAGTGTTGAATTTATCGCCGTTTTGCCCGCGCAGGTCAACGTCAAATCCGTCAAGGGGAATGCGCCGATTGATGGACTGCGGCACAAGGAGGCTGCCAGGCGGAATGCTATCGAGATAAAGAAAGGAAGATCCGTTTTTGGTTGCTTTCGGCACTTCATATCTCAGCCGGACGGTTTCAGGGATGGTTGAGCTGGCAGCCACCACAATGCCGCCGCTGTTCACCGTCATTTTGGTGAGGCGGGCATCACCGAGGTCATAGACGACATCTACCTGATCATTTACCAGGCTCTGCCGAGGGAAGATGGCGACCCCCCTGGTGAGTTTGAGGCCGCTGGCTGTAAGGGTGAATTTCAGCGCATCGCTTGTGTCTATCAGCACCGGGGTAATGCCGCTGCCAGGTGAGTTCATGCTGGTGATGTTTACTTCGAGGTTGGATGTGAACACCTTGCCGGCCACGTTGTATTGCTTTACCACCATCCCTTTGGCCTTGATGAGGGGAATGGTGTCGCTGACAATTACCTCTTCCCTATCCTTATTGCCGAGGGTGAAAATCATGTCGGTGATGTCTATGGGGAAGCCGTTGTCTATGCGAAGGGTAAGCAGGCCTTGGCTAAGCTCGATTTCATCAAAACTTTCCTCGAGGCTGATTTCAAGGGGTGCCGATGGCTGCAGGTTGGTCAGCGGGGGCACCACCCGTTTTTGTCCGTTGGAAAGGATGATGATCTGGCCAGCGGGCCCGATGCCTTTGGCCAGCTGGCCCAGGCTGATTTGCCGCTGCACCACACGCTGCCCCAGCTGTATGGTTTGGATGGTGGCATTTTTGGTATAGCTGGTGTCAGGCACTTTGATGGCGAGGCCCTGCTGCGGAGCAAATGGATAATCGTAAGAAAGCTCGAGGGTGCCCTGGTCATTGACCTTGATCAGCGAGTCGCCCAGCAAATCGCTGATGGAAAGGCTGGCGAAGGCTATCGGGGTCTGCAAATCCGTCAGCCAAGTCATCTTCTCCCTTTTGCACCCGAGTGCTGAAGCGCAAAGCAGGCACAAAAAAAAGATTCGCCATTTAGAAATCATTACTTCAAAGATTACATTACTGTTACCTATTGCAATGACGGCCTTTGATGGGCAAGGGTTTGCCCGACTTTTGCATCCGCCCCCTGCCGCTGTTTCAGCCTGCTGAAAAAATCCGCCACTATTGGAAATCCATGTCGAAAATCCCTGAGCCCCCGCTCAACCCCCTCTCCAGTGAGGAAACTGTGATTGCCCGGCAATCGCTCCATTCGGATCCTGAACTCGGGCTGCCTGCCATTTTGACCAGGGCGAAAGAACGCTGGCTGCTGCTGCTGCTGGCCACAATCCAGTTTACCCATGTGATGGACTTTATGATCATGATGCCGATGCAGCCGCAACTGGCACGGGCATTCGCCATCACCACAGGGCAATTCAGTTTTTTGGTGTCCAGTTACAATTTTGCAGCGGCGATAGTGGGGTTTCTGGCGGCGTTTTACATAGACCGCTTCGACCGCAAAAAGGCATTGATTGTACTTTATGGGGGCTTTACACTGGCGACCCTTTTCTGTGCCCTGTCGCCCACCTGGGGGATTTTGCTTGCAGCGCGGATTGTAACTGGTGCATTCGGGGGCATCCTCACCAGCATGATACTCAGTGTTATCGGCGATGTGATTCCGCTGCACAGGCGGGGTGCAGCCACTGGGGCAGTGATGTCGGCCTTTGCCATATCCAGCATCCTCGGGGTGCCGGTGGGGCTTTATCTCAGCCTTAAATTCAGTTGGCATGCGCCGTTTATTCTGTTGGCTGCGCTGGGAGCGATTTTCTGGGTCGCCGCTGCTTATGTGCTGCCCAGCATGCGCGGCCACTTGGCCAGCAGGGTGCAGCAATCGCCGCTGCAGGTGCTCAAAAACGTTGTCGGCGTCCCCAATCAGCGGAATGCCATTGTGGTGATGTTTACCCTGATGATCACAGCATTTACGGTTTTCCCCTTCATCACCCCCTATTTGGTGAACAATGTCGGCATTGCAGAGGAAGACGTGCCCTATATCTATCTGGTAGGCGGCATCGTAGGGTTTTTCAGCAGTTTTGTTACAGGGCGCATTGCCGATAGGTTCGGGCTGCACCGCACATTCAACATTTTTGCAGCGCTCAGCATCATACCACTCATCACCCTTACCCACATGGGTCCGTCAACGCTTGCCTTTGTGCTGACTGTTTTCGGCTTTTGGTTTCTGTTCAACAGCAGCCGGATGGTGCCTGCCACCACCATCATCACCAGCAGCGTGCTTCCCCGAAACCGCGGGAGTTTTATGAGCCTGAATGCCAGCATGCAGAATTTCGGCAGCAGCATGGGCGCCCTGATTGGCGGAGCCATTATTGTGCAGCTGGGGCCGCATGCCCCGCTGCAGCATTATGATATCGTAGGCTACATTGCCTCAGCAGGCATAGTGCTGTGCATTTTTCTTCTCTCCCGTGTCAAAACTGTCAGCTGACCATAGCCGGCCATCCTTTTGCCCCGATTTTTCGTCCTATAGTCAGCTGATGCGAATTTTCCCTGCTGCGCTCTGTATTCTTCAATGCATCATCATGGCCGTGCCCGCCCATGGGCAGTGGGGATATCGCGGAGTTTATAAATTCGCCGATTTGCCCATAGGTGCGCGCGGAAATGCCCTGGCTGGGCAATTTTCTGCTGCCCGCACCCCTGACCTGCTGATGACGGCGCAGAATCCTGCCCTGCTGGACAGTGCCCTGGCCGGAAAAATCGGAATCAGCTGGCTGGAAGGACATGCAGGCAGCCAGAACGGAGCCCTGAAATACGCCTTTCAGCACAAGGATTATACCCTGACTGCCGGAATGCGATATGCCAACTTTGGCAATTTCAGCCGCCGAGATGAGGCTGGAACCGACCTGGGGAACTTCAGCGTAAACGACATTGCCCTTGAATTGCAGGCTGCACGCCGATGGAACCGCTGGACAACTGGCGCCACCCTGCGGCCCATCTACAGCCAGCAGGCCAATGACCAATCATTCGGCATTACTGCCGACCTCGGTGTGCTGTATGCCGACACGGCCACCCGATTCGGGTTCAGTTTGCTGGGCCGAAACCTCGGCACGCAGATTACTCCCTATCGTGAACTGCGGGAACCTATCGAGCCAGACATACAGGCGGTGTTTACCAAGCAGCCCCAGCGAATGCCATTCAGGTTCAGCCTGATGCTGCACCACCTGCACCGGTGGGACCTGACGTTTATTGACCCATCAGCCACTGCTACCACCGACCTGCTGACGGGCGAGCCCATCAGCAGCGGCCCCCCATGGAGCGAGAAAATTTTTAGGCACGTTTCCATCGGCACCGAGCTGATTCTGGGCCCTGGCTTTCAATTGCAGTTCGCCTATAATCACCGGCAGCGGAAAGAGATGGCACCTGCCAACCTCCGCGGCCTGACGGGTTTCAGTTTTGGGATGATGGTGCGCGTCCGGCAGCTTGATTTTCAGTATTCTCACTCAGCTTACAGCCCAGCTGGTTCAGCCAATGCCCTCAGCCTGATTATCTCGCCGAAACGGGTAGGGCAGTAAAGTGGATTGCAGGGGCAGCATTTATATCCAATTTGCCGCACTTTGTAGGGCAAGCAGGGCGTGCTTGCCTTTTGAAGTCGACGCCCATTGCGCGACAACTCTCCCCCGGCCCCTCCTTAAGCTTAGGGAGGAATGCCGAACCCAATAATCTTAGCCAATTTGCCCCTCGAAGTAGGGCAAGCTATGGTGCTTGCGTTTGATGCCGTACTATTGTAGGCAAGGTGCCCCTGCGCCTTCCTCAACATATTTCTTTGAATTGCATCGCCCTCGGTTGCATCAACTATTGTAGTGGCTACACCGAATGACCGAGCGCCCGCGAGGGAATGGAGTGTCGCCCTTTGCACAACTAACCCCTCCCCGGCCCTCCCCT
>CBDTVD010000116.1:0-6141 GCA_965363965.1 uncultured bacterium | reverse complement strand
TTCCGCCGAAATATCCGACCTCAGCCTGCGCGCAGCCGCATATCGAAAAGCCCTCGAGGGCATCCTCCACGATGCCTCGGCAGCCATCGGTGAGTCCGGACTTCGCCCCTCTGGTCCTGCTACCAATAAAATTTTCAACAGGATTGAGCGCTTATCAGCCCTGGCAAAACTGGATGACTCCATCATCAATGAAATGCACGAACTCCGAAAACTCGGCAACAGCGGCGCACATGGCGATGAGGATTCCAAACGAATTCAGCCATCCGATTGCCGCGCAGCAATCGCCTCTCTCATCCTGATTTTAAGTGCACTTGCACCCACCCCCAAAGGCCAGTACTTAACACTGCTCACCGAGGCCGCCGAAGGTGAAAAACCACTCGGAAAACGCACAAAATCCCGCCGCCCGCCGCCGCCTTCCATCCCAAAACTCAGGGGGTTCATTAAAGAGATTAAACGCCCGCAAGGCCTCGACCCCATCCTCACCATCCAAACCGATGATGTAGATGGCGGCTTGATTGATGTCAAACTCAAAGACTTCAGCCTGAAAGACCAGGATGGAAATCCCTTCATCAAACCATTCACCTATCTGGCCGAGATTGTTTGGCCAGGCGCCGAAATACTGTTCCATAACCTGGTCAATTTCAACGGCATCTATGCTGTCGAATATAAAACAATCCCTGTACTGGAACCTGATTATCTGATAGATGTAACTGACCTTGCCGATGCCATCGGAAATGGCGAGAACCCTGTGAGTTATCTGTTCCAGATTTTCGATGGATTCAATTCCAGTGAAGCCATGGTGGTGGGCAACCTGGTGAATGCCCTGCTCGACACTGCCATCGAACGCATAGGCCCGCAATTCACTGAAATCGACAATCTGCCTCAGCTGAATGAAAAGGCCGAAGCCATTGAAAAATTCCTCAGCCAGATCGATTTCAATGAAATGTATGCCGAGTGCCTCAGCAGTCAGCTACTTGCCATCGCAGGCCTGTGCAACGGGCCCAGGGATTTCATTCCCCTTGCCGAAAACCTCCGGCAAAAGGCGATGGCCCACTGGCCTAACCTGAAAAAATTGATTATCGCCGCCGCTCTGCCCCACAATTGGGCCAACTGGAACTCGAAAAACCCTGACGAAAAACCAAAGTCCGATAAACTCAGGCTGCCATTTCACACAGAACCCACCTTTATCGCACCCGACTATGGCCTGACAGGCCGATTGGATTTGCAGGTGGGAAATGAAGGCGATGCCCATATTTATGAATTAAAATCAGGCTCTGCCCCAGGCTATGGCTTTTGGCTGAGCAACAAAGCACAGGCTGAGTGTTACAACATGCTGCTAACCAGTGCTTACGGACGCAGGGGCGGCACTACAAACGTTTTTTACAGCAAAGACCCCAATAATCCCCAGCGCAACCTTGAAACCAGCACCAACCGCTGGCCCGCAATGATGGCTGTAAGAAATCGAATTATTGCCATGGACCAGCGCCTCAGCGAAAACGATTTCACCCTGCTGGCCGAGATGAAAAAGGCCGACTTTAAACTATTTCCCATTTACCAGCAGCACAGCCGAGAGGCGATGATCAACACGCTTCTTTCTGCCACTGCACATGAGCTGTGGTGGTTTGCGCATTTCTGCGGCTTTATCAGCCGCGAGCGATGGATGGCGAAAATCGGCCGAGCAGAGGATGAACGCCGAGGCGGATACTCAAGCCTCTGGAACACCAATGCCGCCGACAAAGCCGCAGCCGATGACAAAATTGTTTATCTCAAATTCGACAAAGGCGGGGGCCAGAATGGCATCTTCAGGTTTACCAAACCCATACAGGGCAGCATCGCTGACACATCAAGTTTTCGCCCAGGCGACATTGTTGTCATCTATCCCGTATTGCCCAACAACGATGGAATGCTGAGGAAGCCGCTGCTCAAAGGTGAAATCGCAGACTTAAAAACACGCGATGGAAGGTTATCCCTCGAGTTCAAAGCCCGAAACATGGCAGTGGCCCACCGAATGTTCAGTTCCGCCGCAGCAGAAATGGAGTGGACGCTGGAGCGCGACTTTATGGACCGTTCCATCCGCAGCCAATTTGCCAGCCTTTCTGCCATGCTCTGTGCACCACAGCCCCTGCGGGCTTTATACTTCGGCCAAACAATGCCCCGTTTTAATGACACGCAATATGAGTTTAAGCCGGAAACCGATAAACCGGGCTTGAACAAGGAGCAAAAGCAGGCCGTGCAGGGCGCACTGAATGCCCGCGATTATTTCCTGATTCAGGGCCCGCCCGGCACAGGCAAAACATCAGGCGTGCTGCGCACCATCATCCAGATGTGTGATGCAGCCAACCGCTCTGCTCCAGGCACAGCCATCCCCCACACCATGCTGGTGGTCGCATTCACCAATGCCGCACTTGATGAGGTCTGCAGGCACCTCCTCCAGGCCGATGTCCCATTCGTCCGCTTCGGTGATTCCGTTGACCCTCAAGTTAAAAAACATACCTGGCGCGCCCTGTGCAAATCCCTCTCGCTTGATGCATTGTCAGCTGAGTTGAGGAATCGCAAGGTCTTTGTGGCTACCCAGGCCACTGCAGTCAGTCAGTCCTCCATGCACTCCATCCGGACGGGCCTTTATGATACCCTGATTGTGGATGAGGCCAGCCAGCTCACCGAGCCGCAGATTGCAGGCATAATCCCGTTAGCGAAGCGATTTATCCTGGTCGGCGATGAAAAGCAGCTGCCCAGCGTGGTTACACAGCCTGCCGAATTGCTGACCATCGATCCCAAGAGCAAACTCGATGAATCAATAGGCCTGCAAAACCTCGGCTCCAGTTTATTTGAGCGTTTGGTAAACTGGGTTGAAAAAAAGAAGGAAAGTGAACCCGATTGGGGCCAAGCACTGGTGATGCTGAAAAAACAGTATCGCATGGATGACGAAATTTTACAATACCCCAACCAGCGGTATTACATGGGCAAATTGATGAGTGCTGAAGTTCCCCCCGCCAATAGCCTCCGTTTCACCGCTTCTTCTGCACCACTCCCCCCATTTTTCGATAGTTTTCATGAAAGGCGAGTCTCATATATTGATGTTCCCTTGGCCAGGCACCAATCCAAATTCAGCACGCAGGAGGCCCATGTCATTCGCGCCCTGCTCAATCAGCTTTGTGCAGAGGAAAATTGGAGGCAAACGGACGAAAAAAACGCTGAAGGCGCCTGCCCCACCATAGGCATCATCACTCCCTGGCGAAAACAAATCGCAACCATCCGCCAGGCCATCGAAGACCTATCGAATTTTGACAGCATCCTCATAGATACTGTTGAGCGGTTTCAGGGGCAGGAAAAGGACATCATCATCCTCAGCACCGCCACCAGCGATGCCGACCTGCTGCAAAAAGCCGCCAGCTGGAACCACGATATGTCGGTCGATCGCAAACTCAATGTGGCACTCACCCGTGCAAGGCACCACCTGATTATCCTCGGCTGCCGCGCGGTCCTCAATTCCCACCCCGATTATGCTTTCATCATCCAGAATCTCGATGGGAAAGGGGCCAGCTTTTCTGCCGATGACCTTTTGGGCACCGCCGGCCAGCCCATCACAAAAGAACAAATTGAGGCTGATTTTGCTAATAGCTGGTAGATGGAAAAAGATTCCGATAATCGCCTCGGCTGCATTCTCCTTGTAGAAGACGATGAACTGAGCGCGACATATTTAACCGACCTTTTGGCCAAGATGGACATCGCCAGGGTCATCCGCCGAGTTCAGGATGGCGCCGAGGCCCTCGATTACATCCAAAAGGCACGCGATGGCGAAGATGGCTTCTGCGACCCCAACATCATTTTCCTCGATCTCCACATGCCCAATATCAATGGCTTTGAATTTTTAAAGAGATATGAAGGTGAAAGCTTTGGCCAGAGCGAAACCTATATTGTCGCCACCATGGCCAGCCTTGAAGCAGATGAACTAAAAGAAGTAGCCGAGTATCGCCGCATGGTCGAAACTTTCGTTGAAAAACCCATTACAGAAAGCATCATCAAAGAAGTGGTAACCAAATACCGCCTCGAGCACGGCCTGCCTGCTGCGGCTAACAGGCATTAATCGCACAGCTGCCCTATAGGCAATCTACCTTTGCCCCCCAATCCCCACAGGGCAATGGCAGACCAGAAATATTCCAACTTTGATGGCGAACTGCTATCGCTGCTGCAGGCCAAGGCGCAGGCCAGTTCATCCAAACCAATCACTCCAGGCCAGGATTACATTCCTGCCACCGGAAAAGTAATCGCCCCTCAAGATCTGCTCCTCGGCGTGGATGCCATGCTGGATGGCTGGCTCACCGCCGGCCGATTTGCCCTGCAATTCGAGCGAAAGTTTGCCAAATACTTCGGTGCCCGCATCAGCGTACTGGTAAACAGCGGCAGCTCTGCCAACCTGGTCGCTTTCAGCACCCTCACTTCCCCTAAACTCGGCAGCCGAGCCATCAAGGCAGGCGACGAAATCATCACCGTGGCCTGCGGATTCCCAACCACGCTGAATCCCGCCATACAATACGGCTGCATCCCTGTGATGATGGATATCGAGCTGGGCACTTACGATTATAAAGTCGAGCAGCTGGAGGCCGCAGTCAGCCCCAAGACCAAAGCCATCATGATGGCCCATACACTCGGCAATCCCTTCAACCTTGCCGCTGTGATGGAAGTCGCCGAGCGGCACGGCCTCTGGGTAATCGAAGATAACTGCGATGCCCTCGGCGCACTCTACAACGGCCAGAAAACCGGCACATTCGGTGCAATGGGCACTGTCAGCTTTTATCCTGCCCACCACATCACCATGGGCGAGGGCGGCGCAGTCATCATCAACGATATGAAGCTCAAGGTCATTGCCGAAAGTTTCCGCGATTGGGGCCGCGATTGTTATTGCGCCCCTGGCAAAGAAAACACCTGCGGACTACGCTTTGAGCAGCAGCTGGGCGACCTGCCATATGGCTATGACCATAAATATACCTATAGCCACATCGGCTATAACCTGAAAGTAACCGACATGCAGGCCGCCCTCGGCCTCAGCCAGCTGCAGCGCGCCGATGAATTTGTGGCCAAGCGAATTGCCAACCACGCTTACCTGAAAGAAAAACTCGCGCACCTGCAGGATTACTTTATCCTGCCCGAGCCGACCCCCGACAGCCAGCCCAGTTGGTTCGGCTTTATGCTCACCCTCCGCTCACCGAAAATCGACCGCACGGAATTGACCCGTTATCTGGAGGACAATAAAATCGGCACCCGATTGCTTTTTGCCGGCAACCTGCTCCGCCAGCCTGCCTACCGTGGCATTGAGTATCGCCTGGTGGGTGAACTTACCAATACCGATATAGTGATGAATCAGAGTTTTTGGGTAGGCATCTGGCCCGGCCTCGATTCTTTCCACCTCGATTACATTGCTCTCCATCTTGAGAAATTTGTAAAGGGTCAGAAATAAAAAAACCTGCAGAATGGCACCAGGTGGCAGCCATTCTGCAGGCAAACAAAAACAACAACAATTGGCCGATGGCAGGTGAAAATTTCAGCCTGTCATCGGCATTTTTTTATGGTTTAACAATCACCAGCCTTTTGACGGCGAAGAAATCCTCACCGAAAAATCTGACCACATAGGTGCTCTGCGGCAATGTGCTCAAGTCGACCACGCTGCTGCTGCCTGCGGGCAGATTTTCGCTGTGCATCACTGTGCCCGCCAGGTTGACCACCTGTATGGTCATCGCCCTCGGCTGAGCCATGCTGATGACTATGGTGCCCGCGCTGGGGTTTGGCGCAAGTGTAATGCCGCCGCCCTTCAATTCCTGAATGCTGGTTTCAGTAACAGTGATGGATTTGGAAATCACCTCGCTGCAACCTGAGTTGCGGGCGGTCAGCGTAACATTATAGGTGCCTTTTGATGCGTAGGTGTGCTGAACAGCTGCTCCGCTGGCTGTGCCTCCGTCCCCGAAATCCCAAGCCCAGCTGCTGCCACCGGTGGTGCTGGCTGTAAAGTCAACCACCAGTTTGTTCGATGTCTGCGTAAAGCTGGCAGTCGGGCGGTCCACTACATCCAGCTGATTTGCTCCGCTGCTGGTGTAGCATCCATTTTTGTCGAATGCTGCCGCAGTAATCGACAATTGCCCTGCC
>CBDTVD010000115.1:0-6153 GCA_965363965.1 uncultured bacterium | reverse complement strand
AAGGGAGACATCCAAAACCATTTTTCTGAATTAACTGCATCCTATAACGACCATTGGTACGGTGATTTTCCCCTGCAGCAGTCCCGATATCAGCAGCTCAAAAAAATTGTGGGTGAAATCCAGATTAAAAGATGAAGTTCACTTTGAAAATAGCGATCTGGACAGGCGTTTGCGCCGCTCTGCTATTTGCAGGGCTGTGGGTTACCAGGCTTGCCCCACCGCCCCTCAATTGGAATGATTCCTATGAAAATGATGACGATATGCCATTGGGCAGCAGCATTTTTTTTTACGGGTTATCTTCACTGCCAGGGCAAAAACTGCAGACCCTTAACATGCCGCTTTCTCTGGCTTTGGAAGCATCAGACAGGTGGAGCGATGTGCCTCAGCCAGCAACTCTAATCCTTATTGGGCTGAATTGGAGGGGGATGGATGAGTATGACATCGAGCAATTGATCGCCTTTGCATCCAAGGGAAACAGCGTAATTCTGTCCTCAAATTATCTGGCTGAAAGTTTACTTGATTCCTTGGATTTACTCGACCATGAAAATGATGATGGTTATGGGTATGGCACTATTGAATATCTTGAATTTCCGGCGCTCGGCAAATCTTTCAGAATAGCCGATGAGTTAAATCAAACCAAGAATAGCTCTTATTATGGTGGAGAACTGCAGAGAAATCATTTTCGGCATTGCCCCCCTGGCACCGATACCCTGGCGTTGGCTGACGGTTACCTCGCTTCAATTGTAAGGCTGCCGATAGGGAAAGGACATTTTACAATTGGCTATTACCCTGAGCTATTCAGCAATTTGCTGTGCCGCAACCAAAATCGCCAATTTGCACTTCACATTCTGCAGCAAAGCCATCAGCAAGGCCAAGCCCTGGTTTGGGATGAATATTATAAACCCAAAAATCGCCACAACAGGGCAGAGCTAAGCTATATCCTGAGCCAGCCGCCGCTGAAGTACGCATATTATATAATCCTTATCCTTTTGTTCCTCCAAGTGTTTGTAAACCTGAAACGCAGGCAAAGGGCCATACCAATTGCTCAGCCAGTTGAAAACTCAACACTGGGATATGCCAAAACCATTTCTCAGCTCTATTACAAGAGGGCTGACCATGCCAACTTGGCTGCGAAATTGGCCAAGCAGTTTCACTTTTTTGTGCGGAGCTCCCTCAGGGTATTGAGTTCCCCATCCTCACCTGAGTTTCAGCAGGAAATTGTGATGGTAACTGGTTTAGAGCCTGCCGAGGTTAAAAAATTAATTCGGACGCTGAATAACATGAGCAGCCGAGATGAAATTGCAGAGCAGGACCTGATAGAGCTCAACCACCTGCTGGATAATTTTTACAAGAAAACAAAATGAATATCGAAATACCTGAGCCTCGGACGGATTTAACCGCACTCAAAGCCTCCATCGAGGAAATAAAATCGCAGATTGGCAAAGTCGTCATGGGCCAGCATGAAATGGTTGATTTGCTGCTGGCTGCATTGCTCATAGAAGGCCATGTATTGATTGAAGGTGTGCCCGGCCTGGCAAAAACCCTATCGGCCAAGGCCATTGCCAAATGCCTTAACGCAGCATTCAGCAGAATTCAATTTACCCCAGATTTGATGCCCAGCGATGTAACTGGAACAATCATCTACAATTCTCGGCTCAGTGATTTTGAGTATCGAAAAGGCCCTGTTTTTACCAATCTGCTGCTGGTGGATGAAATAAATCGTGCACCAGCCAAAACGCAGGCAGCACTGTTTGAAGCAATGGAAGAACGGCAGGTTACGGCCGATGGAATCACGCACCCACTGCCTCGGCCTTTTATGGTTATGGCTACTCAAAACCCGATTGAGCAGGAAGGAACATATCGTTTGCCTGAAGCCCAGCTTGACAGGTTTCTGTTTCACATTATATTGGATTATCCTACAGAGAATGAAGAACTGCAGATTCTCGAAACCCAGTCACTCCGCAGCACGAAATCATTAGACAGCCTACTGGCCCCTGTGATAGATGCTGCAAAACTGACCGAATTGCAAGGTGTAGTGAAAAATCTCCACATTGAACAAAGTTTGATGCAGTACATCGTTTCCATTGTGCGGGCTACACGGGTACACCGGTTCATTTCGCTTGGTGCCTCGCCGAGGGCCAGCCTCAACATCGCCAACGCTGCCAGGGCAATGGCAGCAATGGACGGCAGAGACTATGTTATTCCTGAAGATGTAAAAATCGTTCTTCCAAGTGTACTCAGCCATCGGCTGCAATTGACCCCGGACAAAGAAATGGAAGGCATAAAAATCCGGGATTTAATTGGCGACATATCCAACTCGGTGGCAGTACCACGTTAAATGTTCAGGTCTGCCTTCATAACCCCCCGCTTATACTGGCTGGCTGCTGTGCCAGTGGGTGTGTTTCTGCTGGCATTCCTTTTTCCTCCGCTTTTCTTGGTAGGCAAAATTGTCCTCGGCATTGCTCTGGCAATTCTGATTTTCGATTGGATACTGCTCAGCAGCGGCGAGATTACAGGGAGCAGAGTTCTGCCACAGCGTTTCAGCAATGGCGACCCCAACCCCATCAGCATAAAACTGGAAAGCAGTTTCAATTTCCCGCTGAAAATTGAGTTGATAGATGAGGTTCCAGAACAATTCGAGGCACGCAACTTCAGCTATAAATCCAGTTTGGCAAGCAGCCAGGCCAAAGCCATAAAATATGAACTGACACCCACCAAGCGGGGGCAATACTGGTTCCACCATACCAATGTGTTTGCCCGCAGTGCACTGGGTATTCTCGAAAAGAGGTTTGTGATTTCAAAGCCAGCGATGGTTGCTGTTTATCCAGGGTTTTTGATGCTGCAGCAATATGAACTGCTGGCCATCTCTAACAAACTGTTTATGCACGGGCCCAAAAAGCTGCGCAAGGTTGGCCAATCGCTCGAATTTGAGCAAATTAAAAATTATCAGCTGGGGGATGACGTAAGGCACATCAACTGGCCTGCAACGGCTCGCGGGGGTGAACTTATGGTTAACCACTTCAGGGATGAGCGCAGCCAGCAAATGGTGTCCATCATAGACAAAAGCAGGCTGATGAAATTTCCTTTTGGCGGGCTCACCTTGCTCGACCATGCCATCAACAGTGCATTGGTGGTAAGCAATGTGGCCCTGCGCCGTCAAGACAAAGCAGGTTTGGCAGTATTCGCCGAAAAGTTAAGCCAATTTGTACAGCCCGAAAAGGGAGTGAGGCATTTGGATGTAATCCTGCAAAATCTCTATCATCTGAAAACCAGGTATGCCGAGTCGAATTTTGAAGTTCTGCAGTCTGGCATTTCAAAACGGCTGAACCAGCGCAGCCTGCTGATGCTGTACACCAATTTTGATGAAAGAGACAGCCTGCAGAGGCAGATGCCTTACATCAGGTGGCTATCGAAACGCCATGTGCTTGTGGTGGTTTTTTTCAAAAACGATCAGCTGATTGAATTGGCAGAATCATCGGCTGAAAGCATAAAAGGAATATATGAAAAGGCGATAGCCGCTGAGATGGTGCAGGATAAATTGCTGATGCAGAAAGAATTGATCAGGATGGGCATCCATATCATTTATACAGCCCCTGAGGATTTAACCATCAATGCCATCAACAAATATCTGGAGATCAAATCCAGAAACATATTGTAAGGGAAAGAAAAGCCCCGCCCAATGTTTTAATCGGGGCGGGGCCTAAGTGTTATTTCTGACTGCGGGGGCCTTTCGGCAACTTTACCAGTCGCTTAAAAGTGGCACTGGCTCAGGCCGCGCTTTTCCAGATATTGCTGGTGATATTCCTCAGCCCTGTAGAATTTCTGCGCTGCCACAACTTGTGTGGCAATGGGCAGCCGATAATCCCCGCTCTTGTTGAGTTTTTCCTTTAATGCCTCAGCTTCGTTTTTTTGATCTTCGCCATGATAGAATATCACTGAGCGATACTGTGTCCCTCTGTCTGGCCCCTGCCGATTTACCTGAGTAGGGTCGTGCAGTTTGAAGAAAGCATTCAGCAATTCGGTATAGGTTATCACCGCAGGGTCATAAACCACCTGCACAACTTCAGCGTGCCCTGTTGCATCAGTGCACACATCTTTATATGTGGGTTCTTTGGTTGATCCCCCTTCATATCCCACAGCGGTAGAGTACACGCCTTTCATGGTTCTGAAATTTTCTTCTACACCCCAAAAGCATCCTGCGCCAAAATCGGCTACCATAAAACCTTTGGGTATATCGGCATCACTGGTGTGGGAAGCCACTTTGGTGGTTTTTTTATCCATATTAGTTTCCATTTTTTTATCTGATGGCTTTGTTTGGGCTTGGCAAGCCGAAAGACTAACAAGGGCAAGGCCAAAAAAGATTGCGAGTTTCATACAGGTATCTACGTTTGCAAACCCCGTACTGGTTTGTTCCTTAGCTTCCTTTCAGATATCGCACCGCGTGCCAAATCAGCAGGGCCCAGCCCACCAGAAAACATAAACCGCCAACGGGGGTGATGGCTCCAATCCCCCGTATTCCGCTGAGGCACAATGCATACAGGCTGCCGCTGAATAAAATTATCCCCATTATGAATGCCCAGGCTGAATAATCAAGGATGTTGGATGAGTTACTTACTCCATTAAGGCTTATTAACGCAATAGCCAGAAGTGCAAGGGTGTGATAAAATTGATATTGCACTCCTGTCTGCCAAGTGATAAGCCTTTCGGGCCCGAATTTGTCCTTGAGCGCATGTGCACCAAATGCGCCAAGGGCAACAGCCACCAAGCCGGAGATGCCTGCAATGATCAGGATTGTTTTTGCTGTCATAAGTCCACCTCGGCCAAATCCTTTAGATGATTGTATAACGCATGGGTTGGCAGCCCCATCACATTGAAAAATGAGCCGTCCACCGATTCAATTCCTACCATTCCGAGCCAATCCTGCGCTCCGTAAGCCCCTGCTTTGTCCAGCACAGGAAAATTCTTGATATAATACCTGATTTCGTCCAACTCAAGTGCCTTGAAAGTTACATGGGTTGATTCACCAAAAAGAATTGTTTCCAGTTTGGTCATAATGCAGACCCCAGTGATGACCGTATGGGTTCTGCCGCTCAGGGCTTCCAGCATTTCGTTGGCATGGCTCAGATCTCGGGGTTTGCCCAAAATTTCGCCATTCAGCAGCACCAGCGTATCAGCAGTAATCAGGATTGCATCATCCAGCGGCCCTGTATAATGCAGGGCCTTTTGTTCGGCAAGAAAAAGCGGAGCGTGCATTGGCTCGATGCCTCGGGGAATTTCCTCTTCATAAGCTATGTCCACCACCGTGAATTCAAGGCCCAGAGACTTTAATAGTGCATGCCTTCGCGGGCTTTTACTGCCCAGCAGAATCGTTTGTTCCAGTGAAATCACAGCCTGGCAAATTTAAACCAGGGCCATGCTGAGCACCCCTGCAAGCATGATGACTTTCAATGCCCTTGAAACCTGGTGATACTGCCTGGGCTTATGGGCTTTTTTGAAAGGAAAAATCAGCCAGATTGAAGGAATTAATACTCCCGCCGTCAGATAGATCGCCAGCATATGATATCCTTTGCTCCAGAAAAGCACATTGAAACCGAGCAGCAGAGTGATCATCATCACAATGCATAAGCCAGCTATGTATTTGGTTTTGAGGATTCCAATGGCGTTGGGCAGCGTTTTAGCGCCATGATGGGCATCTCCATACATATCCTCGAGATCTTTGACTATTTCCCTAATCAACCCTGATAACATGGCAAATGAAGCATAGAAGGACAAGAACCAGGGATTTATGGCTGGAAATGCATACCACACCACCAAAACACTCGCCCCCATCAGCAAGGCAATCAGCAGATTGCCCAGGCCAGGGGTCCCTTTTAAACGATAAGAATAAAGCCACAGCAATGCCGAAATGGCCATGCAAAGTTTGAAAAACGACTTGCCGACCAAAAACGCCATGGCCAAGCCCAAACCAAGCGCTGCAAAATACAGATACAGCGTATGGCGATGGGTGAAATGTCGGCCCACCACCACTTTGTTCGGCTTGTTGAGGGCATCAATAGGAGTATCATAATAATCATTGATGGCGTAACTGCCGCCTGCAATCAAAATTGTAGCTCCAGCAACTGCCCATAGCTTCCAGTAACCCAGGGCCGCCAG
>CBDTVD010000114.1:0-6220 GCA_965363965.1 uncultured bacterium | reverse complement strand
ATACTGGAGCTTGTGCAAGTGATTGGATCTCGAGTGCTTCGCTCAAGGTATCAAATCGCTGATGCATTTCAGTGCAAGATTAAGGCCCGCCGAGAATTTTTGCTGAGGATGGAGGCACGCCCGCCTTTAATCTTTCAGCCGAGGGTAAACTTTACCTTTGCGCCCTCGGTTAAAAAGGGCAAACCAACCTCAATTAAAGAGGGGCGGCAAACTTCTTCTCGCCTTCAATTTTAAGTGAGGGCTTCCAGTTATCTCCATAATTTCCCCTTTCAATCTCCCTTTTTCAACACACTGACATGTGGACCAGCCTGACAGGCTTTATCATTCGAAATAGGCTGCTGCTGGTTGGTATCCTCGTCATTTTGACGGTGTACATGGGCTATCGGGCAAAGGATGCCCACATCAGCTATGAAATGGTGCAGGTGGTGCCGACTGATCACCCTGAATATGTTCAGTATCAGGATTTTAAAAAGCAGTTTGGCAACGATGGGGCCTTTTTTGTAATAGGCTTCAGAACCACAGACATTTACAAGCAGGGCATATTTGAGGATTGGTGGAATCTGGCCCATGATATTGAGTCAGTGGAAGGGGTGGAGAGTGTCGAGGGTCTGCCAACGCTGGTGAATGTGGTTAAAGATACCAGTGCAGGGGTTTTTAAAACTGTACAGGTATTTCCGCGTGCCCCGAAAACCCAGGCGGAGATGGACAGCAGCCGAAAAATTGCTGAAACGCTCAAGTTTTTCAATGGCCTGTTCAATAATCCCAGGACTGGTGCCACCCTGCTCGCCATTAAAATTGACCAGCAGAGGCTGTTTACCAAAGAAAGGGTAGGGGTTATTAACCACATATCTGAAAAGGCAGAAGATTTTGCCGAGCGGTGGAATGTGCAGATGCATTACAGCGGCCTGCCCTATGTAAAGGCGGTGGTAGCAGACCAGGTGAGCCAGGAACTTTCACTTTTTGTCATCTACTCTGTCATCATCACTTCATTGATTCTGCTGCTGTTCTTCAGAAGTTTTCAGGCAGTGGTGTTTCCGCTGATTGTGATAGGGATTGTGGTGATTTGGACGATGGGTACACTGGGCATACTGCATTATCAAATCACTCTGCTGACAGGCATTATCCCTGCCTTGATAGTGATTACGGGTGTCCCCAACTTTATTTACTTTTTCAACAAGTATCATCAGGAGTACAGAAAGCATGGCAACAAAATGCGGGCAATCACCCGCATGGTGGAAAAAATCGGGGTTGTCAGCCTGTTGGTAAACCTCACCACGGCTGTGGGATGCGGGGTACTGGTGCTCACCAAAAGCCCAGTGCTTGTAGAGTTTGGGGTGGTGGCGTTCATCAATATCACGCTCACTTTTTTCATATCCATCATCCTGATTCCGGTGGTGTTCATCTACATGCCTGCGCCCAGGGAAAAGCATCTGGGCTATATGGACAACCGCTGGATGGCCAAAGTGCTGAATTTTGCTGACCGGACCATTACCCAGCGCAGGCCGATGGTCTTCGGCGCAGCCCTGGCAGTGATAGCGCTTTCGGTTTTCGGAATCATGCGCCTCAAGAGCGAGGGGTTCATTCTGGATGACATTCCCCGAAAAAATACCATTTACAAAGACTTGATTTGGTTTGAGCAAAACTTCGACGGCGTTATGCCATTTGAGGTGCTGCTGGACACAGGCAAAAAAAGAGGCCTTATAAAACTGGAGAACCTGAAACTGATCGCTGAATTGCAGGATACCATGGAAACCATTCCTGGTTTATCACAAAGCCTTTCACTGGCCGACATATCCAAGTTTGCCCGCCAGGCATTTTACAATGGCGATTCAGCGTTTTATACCCTGCCTGAAAAACGTGAGCAAGGCTTTTTATTACGCTATCTGAAGGGGCTGAGCGGCGGCAGCGACAGCATCGCGCAGGCATTGACTGACACCACGCTGCAATATGCCCGAATCAGTGTGAAGGCGGCTGATGTAGGTTCAGTCAGAATGAAGGGCATACTCACACAACTGGATTCAGCCTGCAAAGTGATTTTTGCAGGCACAGATTTCAAGTGGAAATTTACCGGCACCAGTGTGCTTTTTATGCACAACAACCATTATCTGATTTCGAGCATGGGGCGGGGCCTGTGGTGGAGCATCCTGATTATCATGCTCACTGTTCTGCCCTTGTTCAGAAGCCCCAGAAAAATTCTGATAACCCTTATACCCAATTTGATTCCGCTTGCATTTACTGCAGGCATGATGGGCTATTTCGGCATTCCGCTGAAGCCATCAACGGTTATCATATTCAGCATTGCATTCGGCATCACCATTGATTCCAGTTTGCATCTGCTGGCCAAATATAAGCAGGAACTCGAAAACCATAGTTACGACCTGGACAAGATAGTGAGAATCAGCACACGAGAGACGGCAGCCAGCATTATTTATACCACTGTGGTGCTGTTTTTTGGCTTCGGCATTTTTGCTTTATCGAGTTTCGGGGGCACAGTGGCCCTCGGGGTTTTGGTCAGTTTTACTTTGCTTGTGGGGATGATATCCAACACCCTGCTGCTGCCGAGCCTGCTGCTGACCTTCGACCGGAAATCGCCGAAGAGAAAAGTTTGGAGCCGCACTGGCGAAACTGATTCAGACCCGCTGCCTTAAATCAGCCTGCATTGTTTCGCATTTTATCCAGCAGGTTGTTTAGCAGGCTCAGTTCATCCTCATCCAGGCCAGCCATGATATTGTCGAAGGATGAATCTATGTAATCAAGATCGGTAAGCAGTTTTAGCCCTGCGTCAGTAATCCCAATATCCATTGCCCGTTTATCAAACGAGTTTTTAGTGCGTGCCACTAAGCCTTTGATAACTAAACGGTCAACAATTCGGGTAAGGTCGGCACTTTTATCCAGCATTCGGTCTCGGATGGTGGACATATTGGATTTTTTTTCCATTTGCCCCCGCAGAATTCTGAGGACATTGTATTGCTGCGGGGTTAAATCTACATCGTCAAAACTGCTTTTCATCTGCCTGATCAGCCAATTGTATGTATAAATGAGATTGACCCCTGCTTTATGCTGAACGTTTCGAAATTTCGATTGCGAGATTTCTTTTTCAAGGGTAGTCATTGGTTGGAAAGTGAGAAACGGAGGGGGGGCAGTTCAAAATTAAATGCCGGGCGAGGAATTTCATGAGCCTCGCAGAAGATTTGCTGATAGCCACTGCCGCCGGTTACCTTCGCCAGCATTATGGTGCTGGAGCCGCTGGACTGGATTGCGATTGTGGGATACGCAGTGGTTACCCTGGTCATAGGGCTGAGTTTTACGCGGCGTGCTGGCCAGGGACTCGGTGATTTTTTTCTCGGCGGGCGGCAGTTGCCCTGGTATGTCGCGGGCTTCAGCATGGTGGCCACCACTTTTGCTGCTGATACGCCGTTGGCAGTAACCGAAATAGTCAACCAGAATGGCGTTTCAGGCAATTGGATTTGGTGGAGTTTTTTGGTCGGGGGCATGTTCACTACATTTTTCTTTGCCAAACTGTGGCGCAGGGCAGATGTGCTGACCGACAATGAACTGATTGAACTGCGGTATTCAGGCAAAGCTGCCGCAGCTCTGCGAGGATTTAAGGGCATATACCTTGGCTTGTTTATCAACAGCATCATCATTGGCTGGGTCAACCTGGCATTGATGACCATCTTGCAAGTGATGTTTAACCTGGATAATGAGTCAGCTTATCTGTACACGGGCCTGGCCATGCTGATAACTGCAGGTTACACGGCACTCAGCGGATTGTGGGGAATAGCTTTGACTGACCTGGTGCAGTTTGTGATAGCCATGACAGGTTGCATCATCCTTTCGGTTGTGGTGATGGACAGCCCTGAAGTCGGCGGGGCGGCAGGGCTGATAGCTAAGCTCCCTGCTGGTGCGCTCAATTTTTTCCCGACAACAGGGGTGGGGGCACTGACACTTGCGCTGAGCCCGCTGGCCCTGTTTGCTTACCTGGGTGTGCAATGGTGGAGTGCCTGGTATCCGGGGGCCGAGCCAGGCGGCGGCGGATACATCGCCCAGCGCATGATGAGTGCAAAAAATGAAGACCACAGCCTTTGGGCAACACTTTTTTTTCAGATCGCTCACTATGGCATTCGGCCGTGGCCGTGGATAATCGTGGGCCTGGCTACAATCGTTTTATATCCAGACCCGGATACATTGACTGCCGCCACCCAGGCCGGGTTTTGGCGAGCCAAGTATGTGCATGCGGTTGTGGATTTTTTGCCAGCAGGGCTGCGCGGGCTGCTGCTCGTGAGTTTTCTGGCTGCCTATATGAGCACCATCAGCACCCAGCTGAATTGGGGAAGCAGTTATCTGCTGAATGATGTTTACCTCCGATTTTTCAGGGCCAAGAATCAGTTTTTGGATGTGCTGGACGATGGCAAAAAGCTGGTGAATGTCAGCCGGCTTTTCACAGTCGGCTTAATGCTGGCAGCCTTTGGGGTTACAGGATTTTTGACCTCAATTGCCAAGGCATGGGAATTCTTGATGAGCTGCGGTGCGGGCCTGGGCCTGGTGCTGATTTTGCGCTGGTACTGGTGGCGCATCAACGTTTGGAGCGAAATTGTAGGGACGCTGGCCCCTTTTGCGGGATATTCCATTATCCACTTTGCATTTGGCATCACTGATTTTGCCACCACCTTGCTGGGGACAACAGCCTTTACCACGATTGCTTGGCTGGTGGCCACTTTTATTACCAAGCCAGAGCCGCATTGGAAGCTCCTTGAGTTCTATAATCGCGTCAGGCCGAGCGGCAACTGGCGGCCAGTGGCCGACCCTGCCATTCAGCGGCAGCGCAATCGCACCATAAAATACCTTGCACTTTGTACGCTTTCGGGGGTGGCGATGGTCTATGGGGTGCTGTTTGGCACAGGGCATTTAATCTTCAACCAGTTGATGCCAGCATTGTATCACGGCCTTATCGCCCTGGGCAGCGGACTGATCCTCGCCTGGGCATATCGAAAAACGCGGACACTTGAAAATTCATAGTGTCTGGCAAGGGGGTAAATTTGCCCCTGCTTGGCCAATACCACCTTTCTTGACGCCTGCCAGGGCCGCAACACTGGCCACACACCTGTATGGTTTATGCGCCAGGCGGGCCGATATCAGCCCGAGTACAGGGCCATCCGAAAAAATTACAGCCTGCTGGAAATCTGTGCCCGCCCAGAAGTTTGTGCCGAGGTAACGCGCTTGCCAATCGAGCAGCTCGGGGTTGATGCTGCCATTCTTTTCAGTGACATCACACTGCCGATGGGCGCCATGGGCATGGACTTCGATATCGTCGAGGGGCGCGGCCCTGTTTTTCATCAGCCTATCAGAAGTGCTGAGGATGTCGGGCGGGTTACGGAACTCAATGCTGGGGATTCGCTCGGCTATGTGGGGGAAACAATCGGAATTTTAAAGGGTACCCTCACTGTGCCTCTGATAGGTTTTTGCGGAGCACCTTTCACCCTCGCCAGCTATATGATAGAGGGCGGGCCGAGCAAGAATTACTACCTCACCAAGGCATTCATGTACAATCAGCCTGATGCCTGGCATCAGCTGATGCAGCGGCTGGCAATTGACATGGGCCGATACCTCGTGTGGCAAGCGGGCCAGGGTGCCGATGCCCTGCAGGTCTTCGACAGCTGGATTGGTCAGCTCGGCTCTGCCGATTATGCCCGATACATCGCCCCGCACATGCGCACTTTATTCAGCGAGGCCAAAAAAGGCGGTGTTCCGCTAATTCATTTCGGTGTTGTAACCAGCCACCTGCTTCCCCAAATGCTGGAAGTTGGGCCTGATGTGATGGGAATTGATTGGCGAATCCCACTCACTGAAGCCCGAGAATTGCTCGGCCACAATGTCCCGCTGCAGGGCAACCTCGACCCGGCCCTGCTACTTGCCGACTGGCCTGTAATCGAACGTGAAGTTCGACGAATCATCGGGGAGGCTGGCGATGGCGGCAATCACATTTTCAACCTCGGCCATGGCATCATGCCCCAGGCTGAAATCAGCACCCTTCGCCGCATTACCGACCTCGTCCACAACCTGACCGCATGACCACAAAACGCGCAGTCCTCATCATGGCTTATGGTGGCCCCGACACCATGGCTGATGTGCTCCCTTATTATAAGGACATTATCGGCGGGCGTGAACCCAGCCCCGAAAACCTGAAAGAATTGGAGGATAGGTATCTGGCCATAGGGGG
>CBDTVD010000113.1:0-6225 GCA_965363965.1 uncultured bacterium | reverse complement strand
GGGTGCTTGCCCTACAACAAGGGGCAAATTAACAAGGAATATTGGGTTCGGCACCCCTCTCTGAAGATCAGAGAGGGGACGGGGGAGAGTTGTCGCGCAATGGGCCTCGAGTCCATGAAGGCAAGCACCATACCTTGCCCTACTTCCCCCCTACATTCGCCCATAATATGGAGAGCATCGAGCGGGCGACTGTAACAGTGCCGCAGGAACTGAGGTTTTGGCAGCGAGTGCCAAAGGGTGAATCAGCTGGGCTGCACATCCACTTCCACGGGTATGCCGAGCGCGGTGAAGAGGTGTGCACCCTGCTTGCCGCCCATCTGCCGCCTGATATTCACCTGCTGTGCCCTGAAGGCCAGGCGCGGTTTTATAAGCGCGGACTGGGCGGATCGGTCGGCAGCAGCTGGATGACCAAAGACGACCGATTGCTGGATATCGCCAACATTCAGCGATACATTGACGCGGTGCTGGGCGGGGCAGGGGGCACTGAAAAGATCAAGGTGAGCGCATTCAGCCAGGGCGTGCCTGTGGCCATCAGGTGGCTGGCACAGTACAGGTTGAAACCCCAAGCCCTATACCTCGCCGCAGCGCGTCTGCCAGAGCAGCCATACCTTGACACCCTGGCCACGTTGATGGATGGAGTGCACTTTGTAACGCCGAAAGCGGATGAGCTTATCTCTGCTGAAGATTATGAAAAAGAGGCTGCCCGCCTGATTGAGGCAGGCATCAGCACCCAGCGCATTCTGCCCCACACCCCCCACATTTTTGATGCAGCCCTGATGGCAAGGGAGCTTTATGGCGTGTGAGGAAATTGAGAGCGACTATCGGCGCCGGCGCGGGGCCAGGCACCATAGCCGCTGGTGCAAATGGGTTGTTTTTCACAGCACCATGTTATGACCTCGCTGGGTGCAGCCATCGCCCTGCCTGATTGTTTAATGCACAATCAGTTTCGCCTGCCTGATGCCGCTTGCGCTCTGCAGCCGCAGCACAAAAACTCCTGGTTTCATGTCCTCTGTCGATATCAGCAAAACTGTGCCTTGCTTTATGATGCGCAGACTGAGCAATTGCCCAAGCGGTGAATAAACCTGCAGCACATCATCCGCTCCACAGGGCTGCACCCTCACCCAATTACCGGCACTGACGGGGTTGGGGAACAGCATCAACTTGGATGGCTGATGCTCTGCGATGCCAACGATAATTTCAATTTCATCTATGGTGTCGGCACTGCATCCGAAACTGTCTGTTATGGTAAGTGTAACCCTATATCGGCCAGCGGTGTCAAAGCTGTATTGCGTCAGCTGGCCTGATGCTGTGCCCCCATCGCTGAAAAGCCAGTAATAGGCGGCAAATCCTGAATCCGCTGCCAAGCTCACCTCACTGCCAATGACGCTTGCACTGATGGCAGATTGCGGCAGGGCATGGATAGCAATCGGCAGGCGCAGCGTATCGGTACACCCATTCAAAGGTTGGGCACCCAGCAGCAGGGCATTGCTCAGGGTGTCGCGGGCATAGACGTGCTTGCCTGTGCCGCTGGTGTCAAGGCCCTGGCCATCACCCCAATCGATGGCAGCCTTGCCATGGCGCATTGCAAAACTGTCGAGCAAGGCGGAGATGTCCATCTGCTCTCCCACGCAGGCATGGGCAGTTTGGCCATAGGTTTGCGCGCTGCTGCCACCGATAACCACGATATCAGTATAAGTGGTGATGCAGCCGCCGAGGGTGCCAACGGTCAGCGTAACAGGATAAATGCCCAGCCCAGGATAGGTATGGCTGGGCTTATAAGTGCCGATGGTGGATGAATCGCCAAAGTCCCACTGGAAAAATCTCAGGCTGGCAGTGTCGAAAACCGCGGTGCTGGCGAAGGCAACCGTCAAGGCCGTACAACTTGTCTGCTGATAAGTGAACCCCGCTTTGCCAGTGCTGAAGGCCTGCACTTTGCCTGTGTAGAGTGTTTGGCAACTGCTGGGCCCAGTCAGCAGCAGGGCGTAGCTGTACACGCCGCTTGTATCAAAGTTGTAGGTGCCGCCATTGGCTGCTATGGTGTCGGTGTTTATTGCCCACAGTACATTGGTGCTGCCCAGTGAGTCTGATAGGGTTGAATCAATGATGCCGAAGGAAAACTGTTCTCCGGTGCATACACTGTCGGGGAAAATGTAAGCTGCATGGGGGCTTTGAATTATCTGGATAGTATCCAAATAATCATGGTAGGCTTTTTTGGTACTGGTAATGCTCAAGCGCACGGGGTAGGCGCCGGGCTCAAACCATGCATGCATTATGGTGTCGGCCCCCATTGTTTCTTCTTCATCGCCAAATGTCCAGCGATATACCCTTGCTGGGTCGGCAGCGGCATTGGCAGTTGTGCTGATAAAGCTAATCGGGGTGCCGGTGCAGCCGAATTTCGGTATTGCCGCAAACGCAGTGTCCTCTATGCTCGGTTTCAGCCATAGCGTTTTCCAGCGCCTGCCGGCAATGGGGCAATTGCGGTCTCTCCCTTCCAAGTAAACCGGAAAATAGCCGCTTTTCAAGTTGGCGGTTGTCAGCTTCAGCCTGATGGTGGCGATGGTTAGTGTATCTGTGCGCAGCTGGGTGATGGTGGCACCTGGGGGCGGGTTGCTCCAAATCAGTTCAGCCGTGTCTCTGTCTGGGTCGATGCAATAAACGGTGAACTCAGCAGTGTCGCTCAGTCCTATGGCAAGTGTATCCGTAAAGGAGCCATTAAAGCCTGAAATTTCGGGCAGCCCATTCGCAGCATTTCCCTGGTTCCAATCTTTTACAATCACATTAAACTCCCTGGTGATTTGGCTGGCGAGCTTCCAAGTGCCGCTGGCATCTTTTCTATACTGTTCAGCTTTTACGGCAATCACCGCCACCTCCTCTTTTGTCCCTTTAAACTTCATCTCACCTGTCGAGCTATCGAGGTGAAAGCCGAGGCATTTGCCCGAATCCCATGCCTGGGCCGGCTTGCCGAAACTGCCACCATAAGTCAGCGGCTCAGTGGCCGAAAAGTTTGAAACGTATTTCACCTTGGCGCCACCATCATCCAATGCAGGGGTGAGGGAAAAAACCACCGAATCCTCGTCTTGGTCGGGGTCAACCCAGCCGAGGTTATAAATCACACATTCATTGGTTTGAACGGTAATCAAAGGGTCGGAAGCGAAAATGGGCGAGTTATCCCCGGGAAAATCACAGAAGTTGACACTGGCCTTCAAGTAACCAGATGAAGATGCAAAGGTTGTGATTGCACCGCTGCGGCAGCATTGCTCCCATACAAAATCAAACTGGCAGCTGCTGCCGAAAATGGCCTTGAGGTTTACTCGATTGCCGAGGCGATATCGCTCGACCCCCATCAAGGCTGAGGAACCACTGTAACATTGGCTGAAGGTATCGCTGCAAAGCGGAGTAATTTCCACAGGCCCGCTGAGGAAATTTGTGGAAAGGTTATAATTTCCCCCTCCGCTGTAGATTGTAATTGGGGTGGTACTTACGTAAATGCCGCCGCAATCGCGATAGACATCCACATAAATCAGGTAAGTATCGGAGCCCAGGTATTGCCAGCCGAATTCAGCCCCGAGGATATGGGAAGATTTGGCAGATGTGGAAAACAGGCAAAGCGCTAAAATCAGGGCAAACAGTTGACGAAGAAACACAGCCTGCAAATATAAACAAACTGGTGTATGGATCATAAGGAGGATGGCTTTAAGCAGCACCTTGCCGCCCGCCCTGCAAACTTTTCGTCCAGCAAAATCCTTAACCTTTCCGTAACTTGCGCCCCTTTATCACTTGGTCTCAGGGCATTGTTTAAACCTGCGCAGCCCATAAGAAAAACAGAATATGCTAAAAACTTTATACACAACCGCATTTGCACTCAGTGCTTTTGCACTCAGCGCACAAGATGTTACCACCTATGCCGGCACGGCGGGCGTTTCGGGCTTTTCATCCAGCAGTACCCAGGGCCT
Organism: uncultured bacterium; assembly: GCA_965363965.1. Lineage (GTDB taxonomy): Bacteria > Bacteroidota > Bacteroidia > CAILMK01 > CAILMK01 > CBDTVD01. The sequence continues at coordinate 2,272 of CBDTVD010000113.1, read as the reverse complement.
CGGAAGCGTAAAATTCAATCACCCGAATGATGTTTTTGTGGATGGCAAAGGCAACGTCTGGGTCGCTGACCGATACAATAATCTGCTGGTGATGCTGCAGGGCAACCGTTATTATCAGCGCTCGGGCGACCCCCTGGCCTATGGCTACACCGATGGAGTTGGGGTGGGCAGCCACCTCCATTCACCTACCTCGGTAATTCTGGGCAAAGGCGACACGATCATTATTGCTGATGGTGAAAATTATGCCCTCAGAAAAGTTTCCCCGCTCACCACCATCACCTCCTCTCAGACCCTTTCCTCTTGGGTAGGCGGGGGCACGCCAGGCGGCAACAATCAAGGCGCCATGGGCGACAAAGCCGGCCTGAAGCTGGAGGCCCGCATGGGAATGCCCACCAGCCTGACCCAGGGAACCGATGGCACCATCTATTTTTATGACCAGGGCAACAACGTCATCAGAAAAGTTACCGCCAACGGATACATGTCAACCTATGCTGGCACAGGCGCCAAAGGCGTTTTGGATGCACCTGTAAATTCTGCTACTTTTACTGACATCGGCGGGCTGATGTGGGATGCCAAAACCGACATCCTCTATTTCACCGAGCGCGGAAACGGCTCCATCAGAAAAATCAAAGACGGGCTGGTTTCGACAGTCGTCAATGGATTCTCTTTTCCAGGCGACCTGGTTAAGCTGAATGACAGCATGGTCTTCGTGGCCGATGAAACAGCCATCACTCTTTTCCGCCTCAACCGCAATAAACTGGAAACCGAGTTTGCTGGCCAATATGGTAACATCGGTTCGCAAAACGGCACGGGCAAAGATGCTCAATTCGATTTTATCGAGGGGCTTGCCAAACTCAACGACAGCACCATACTGATTGCTGACGGCGACAACCACCTCATCCGCAGCCTGCGGGTGCGTTTGCCCAAATCTGCCGGAACCAGCATTGCCCCGATACAGGGCCAAAATCCTGGGCTCACCATCCGCAATGCCAATGGATTGCTGCAGATTGATGGCCTCACCGCACCTGCCCTATCCCTCACCATCCTTAGCATCGACGGACGGGTGATGGCCGAAATCGCCGAAACCAACTCCTCAGGCCTCATCAGCACCCCCAATCTCACACCCGGGGTCTATGTGCTCCGCTGCACAGTAAATGGTCAGCAGCGCTGGGGCAAGTTCGCTGTCAGGTAAAGCATCAGCAACTTTTTGCCACCCGAAAAAAGTTGCACAGAGATAATATATAGAGACTATTCTTCCGCTGGAAACCCCCCCCGCCCTAAATCTGGCGAGGGGGGTTGGCGGAGAGTTGCCATGCAGCACAGCGGCCCAGACCAGTGCGTTATTGAAATGGCTGACCCCTCACCAGCAGCCGAGTTTACTCATCCCCCATTACCTTCGCCCCATATGCAAGCCAGAATTGCTGTGCTGACGGGGGCAGGCGTGAGTGCCGAGAGCGGCATCCCCACTTTTCGCGTTGCGGGCGGCCTGTGGGAGGGCCACCGAATAGAGGATGTGGCTACGCCAGAGGCATGGCGCAAAGACCCTGAGCGCGTCCTCAGGTTTTACAATGAGCGGCGGGCCAGCATACGCGCCGCCCAGCCCAATGCCGCACACCTGGCCCTGGCAAAGCTCGAGGGGGATTATAGCGTTGACATCATCACCCAAAACATAGACGACCTGCATGAGCGCGCGGGAAGCACCCGAGTGCTCCACTTGCACGGCGAAATACTGAAGGCCCGCAGCACTGCCGACCCATCGATAGTGCTGAGTCTGGGCACGGGCGATATTGCCCTTGGGCAAAAGTGCAGGCGGGGGAGCCAGCTGCGCCCCCACATCGTGTGGTTTGGCGAGGCTGTGCCGCTGATTGATGCTGCGGCGGAGATTGTGGGCCAGGCTGACAATGTTATCGTCATCGGCACCAGCATGAATGTTTATCCTGCGGCAGGCCTGCTGAGTGTTGCCAAGCCATCGGCTAAACGCTACTTCATAGACCCGCACATCCCCGATGGCATCAGCACCCACAGCATCGAGTGCATTGCACAGCCTGCATCAGTTGGCGTTCCTCAGCTTGTCAGTCGCCTGCTGGGCGAGGCAGCGAATTAATCGCTGTCAATCTCGAGGCCAGTGAGCTGGCCATCGAGCATTTTTTGGAACTGGTTACGCAGTTCGGGTGCCTGGTCAATGGTGATCTTTCGGCTCATCATCAGTTTCAATTGCCGGCGCAGCAGGCTGAGATCGTACAGCTTACGCTCATTTTCACTCAGCGGCACC
>CBDTVD010000112.1:0-6233 GCA_965363965.1 uncultured bacterium | reverse complement strand
GTCGAAAAGTAAGGATTCCCACAGCCACTGGTCGCTGCCTGATATCATTGTGCAGCGCTGCTGAAACAGTTTTTCCCAGGCATTGCCATAAAAATGATGCAGAAAGGCATACCGGCCAAAATTGAGTGCAAAGGTTTCAGCACCCTGCATACCCGAATTTGTGAAATTTTTAATGTCCCTATAGGCCTTTAATACTGCAGTCGGCACCCCTGCAACCGAGGTTGTTCCGAGGTCAATGGACTCATAGGTTAACACGTAGCTGAGCCACGCATCGGGAAGCTCCTTTATTAATTTCGCCCTCTGATTGCCGGGCACCAGAATTTTGAATTGCCGGCTGCCTGCAATCAGCTGGTCAATCACAGGCGCAAGATTCCTGATATAAGCCTTGTTATTCTGCAGCAGGACCAAAATTGTTTCAGGTTCTATTGGGTGCTTTTTGCTGATTGCAGCTTGCATCACCAGCCTGATGCAGTTGATAAAGGCCAACCTGTAACCTTTTTTCTTGGCAACCCGGCCAGATGGTGTTTTGTCGCCAAACAGAAACATCGCATATTCTACTCTGGCGCGTTGTTTCCAGTTAACTTTCCCGCTGAATGTGGCAAACTGGCGCAAGGTGTATTCCCACTCTGGATATAGAAACCGTCTCAAACTGGCCTGCGAAATTCAGTCATGTTGGGGAATGTGCGTCATTGTCAAGCAATTTTGCGACCTTAAAATTTTCGTACTTTGACTTTTCCAATTGATTCAAAAACCGTAGCTGACAGGATTGTCAGGTCAATCCGACAAATTTGCCCTGACACATCTAAATTCTATGGCCTGCATGAGCCCCTTTTTGAGGGCAATGAAAAAAAATATGTGGATGAATGTGTGGAAACTGGCTGGGTATCGAGCGTAGGCAAATTTGTTGACAGAATTGAAAACGATCTTGCAGATTTTACCGGCTGCGGCAGAGCTGTAGCAATGGTGAATGGTACCGCCGCTTTGCAAATTGCCTTGAAAATTGTTGGTGTTGAATCAGACACTGAAGTGCTCTGCCCGGCACTCACTTTTATTGCGACTGCAAATGCGATAGTTTACAATGGGGCGATTCCTCACTTTGTTGATTCAGAATGGTCAACGCTGGGGATGGATCCCGATGCATTAAAAATTTACTTGAATGATATTACAGAATTGAAAAATGGGCTGCCTTACAATCGCCTTACCGGCCGGCGAATTTCAGCCATGGTGCCAATGCACACCTTTGGCCACCCAGTAAGGATTTTTGAATTACTGCAATTGAGTGAGCAGTTCAAGATTCCACTGGTGGAAGACGCGGCCGAATCACTGGGCTCATACGTCGAGGGAAAACATAGTGGCACCTTTGGAAAGGTCGCTTGTCTGAGTTTCAACGGCAACAAAACGGTAACCACAGGAGGCGGGGGTGCCTTGCTGACAAATGATGCCGCACTCGGTGCACTTGCAAAACACCTCACCACCACTGCCAAGCGCCCCCACCGATGGGAATTCTATCATGACATGCTGGGTTACAACTTCAGAATGCCGAACCTGAATGCCGCCCTGGGTTGTGCGCAATTGGAAAGTCTGCCCAATTTTCTCGCAAGGAAGCGTCTGCTGGCAGAGCGTTACAGCAGTGCCTTTCAAGAATTTGCACCAGAGGTGGAATTCAGAATGGAAAGGGAGGGTACAACTGCCAATTATTGGCTGAATGTGATTCTGCTGCCAGAAAATCAAATGCACCAGCGCGATAAAGTACTCGCAGCTACAAATGATGCTGGCCTGATGACTCGCCCTGCCTGGACCCTGATGAATAAACTGCCGATGTATGCCGGCGCGCCATCAATGCCCCTGACTGTAGCTGAGCAAATAGAGGCGCGGCTAATCAACATACCCAGCAGCACCAGCTTGCAAGCATGAAGAATTGGCGTGCATGCCTGGCACCCCGCGGGGCCACCATTGTGGAGGCAATCAAAACAATTGATGCATCAGGATTGCAGATTGCCCTGATTGTGGATGAAAACGAAAAACTGCTGGGCACACTGACAGACGGCGATGTGAGACGAGCAATTCTGAAAGGAATAAGCCTTGCAGAACCTGTGGAGCTGATCATGAATAAAAATCCGCGGAGGCTTGGGCAAAGTGCCCTGCCCGAGGAAGCAGAAGAACTGATGCAGCGTTATGGACTGCACCACATCCCTATCGTGAATACGGAGGGCAGAATCGTCGGAATGCGCTTTTCTGATGAGCTCGGTGCCACGCCTTCCAATTTTGAAACACCTGTGGTGCTGATGGCTGGGGGGCTCGGCAGCCGCTTGGCGCCGCTGACTGACGACATGCCCAAACCAATGTTAAAAGTCGGGGACAAGCCTATCCTTGAAACCATACTTGAAAGTTTCATCAGCCACGGATTCAGAAGGTTTTTTATCTCGGTCAACTACAAATCAGACCAGATAAAATCACACTTTGGAAACGGTGATGCATGGGGTGTAAGCATTCAATATCTGGAAGAAACCAAGCGGCTCGGCACTGCTGGTGCCCTCAAACTGCTGCCGCCAAGTGATAACGGGAGCCTGCTGGTGATGAATGGTGACCTGCTGACAAAAGTCAACTTTGCAGAACTGCTGAAACAGCATACTGATAATGGAGCATTTTTGACAACCTGCATCCGTCAATCCTCCATGCAAATTCCTTATGGTGTTGTGGAGTATGAGGGAAATGTACTTTTAGGCATCAGGGAAAAGCCAGTGGAGCATTTCTTTATCAATGCCGGCATCTATGCTCTCCGCCATCGAGCATTGGAACACATCCCTGAGGATGTTTTTTTTGACATGCCCAGTTTGATACTGGCACTCAAAAAATTAGGCAGCCCGCTGGGGGTATTCCCAATCCGCGAGTATTGGATTGACATTGGGCATATGGCAGAGTATCAGCGCGCAAATGAAGAATACAGGCTGCATTTTTAAATGATAGAGGGCAAGAAAGTTCTCGGGCTGATCCCTGCAAGGGGAGGCTCCAAAGGTGTTCCCGGAAAGAATATCAAGCTCCTCCACGGCAAACCGCTTATAGCTTGGACAATTGAGTCTGCCAAAGGCTCTGCCTTGCTCGACACTATTGTTTGCAGCACAGAAGACAAGGAGATTGGTGATGTTTGCCGGCAGTGGAATTGCAAGGTGCTGGATCGTCCGCAGGAACTGGCGCTGGATACCACACCCGGCATCGCACCTGTTTTGCATGCAATGGAAGTGCTGCAGGAATTTGATTGGGTGGTGCTGCTGCAGCCTACAAGCCCATTTCGCACACCTGCTGACATTGATGCCTGCCTGAAGGTGGCCCAGGAGACAGGCTGTGCCCTTGGAATCACAGAATCGCCGAAAAGCCCCTGGTGGATGTACACAACAAGTGCTGATGGAAAACTTTCGCCTGTGCTGCCCCAATCTTTTAATCGGCGGCAGGACATCCCGGTGGCCTACGCGATTAATGGCGCTGTTTACGCTGCCTCACGTCAGTGGTTAAATCAGCATCGCAGTTTTTTGTCATCCGATACCTTGGGATATCAAATGCCCCAAGAACGGGCAATTGACATTGACACTGAATTTGACTTTTGGCTGGCAGAGCAAATCGCCAGAAAACTATCGGGGCAGTAACTGCGCAAACTGCGGCCTATTGCATTTCAGCTTTAAATTCCTTGAAAGCCCGATAAATTCCGCTGGCAATTAATTCCTGCCCATTGGTACTGGTGAGGTACTGCCGCTCGGATGAGTTGCTCAAAAAGCCGGTTTCAATCAAGATGCTCGGCATGGTTGATTTCCAGAGGACAAGAAATCCAGCTTGTTTAACCCCGCGGCTGTTTCGTGCTACGCGAGATTTAAATTGCGATTCCACCATCTGGGCCAACTCAATGCTCTGGTCAAGATGTTCACTTTGATAAAGGCTGAAAATGATATGGGCTTCAGGTGAATTAGGGTCGAATCCTTCATACTTTTCCTGGTGGTCTTTCTCCATCAATATGACCTCATTTTCTCGCTTGGCTGTCTGCAGGTTGTCCGCCGTTTTGTGCAGGCCCATCGTATAGGTCTCAGTGCCTGCAACTGCAGTATTTGGGTTTGCATTGCAGTGGATGCTGATGAATGCGCTTGCATTGTTGCGGTTAGCAATTGCTGCCCTTTCCCAAAGCTCTACAAAATCATCGGTTGTGCGCGTGAAGACAACCTTGACTGTAGAGTCGTTATCCTTGATGTATTTACCCACCAGTTTTGCGATGGCAAGGGTAACCATTTTTTCCTGGGCGCCGCCGTACTGGCAGCCAGGGTCGTGGCCGCCATGTCCGGCATCTATCACAACCACAAACTGAGGGTTTACTTTGCTCCAGCTTGGCAGCAATAAAAGGGGAAGCAGAAGCAGGCTATAGAGGGATCGCATAGTATTTGCAAACGGCGGAACCTGGCTGGGCGTCCACTTGGTTGTGGAAGGCCATCACCGCCCTTCATTTAGGGGTAATCTGCAAGTATCCTGCAAAATAAAGCAAAAAAATTGTCGAGAGGTACACTCATCTTCTTTATTCTCTCTTTGGCATTGCCTCAGTTTGCTTTTGCTCAAACTGATAGCCTTGCCGGGGAAGGGGATTCAACAATCTCCGTAGGCAGTGTCCAGCGCGAGGACCTTGAGCACCCAATCGTCTATTCGGCACGCGACTCAATTGTGTATGACCTCGCCAATAAAATGATTTACCTCTATGGAATAGCCAAAATGACTTATGGCGACATCAATCTGGAGGCGGCGTACATCGCAGTAGATTTAAATACATTCGAGATTTCGAGCCATGGCGCGCCTGACTCAAGCGGAGCCATAGCAGGCACTCCTGTTTTTACTCAGGGCGAGGAAACTTTTGCCAGCGACAGCCTGGCATACAATTTCAGGACGAAAAAAGGTGTGGTTTCTGACCTAAGAACCAATGAGGGAGAGGGGTTTATCATCATCGAAAAAGGAAAATTCATCAAGCTTGATAGCACCGATGTGATTTATGCCCGCGATGGAAAATACACCACCTGCGACCTGCCCCACCCCCATTTCTATCTGCAAACCAACAAACTCAAGCTGATACCGAAAGATAAAATCCTGACAGGGCCAGCCTACTTTGTAATTGAGGATGTGCCGATTCCTGCTGTTCTGCCCTTCGGATTTTTTCCGGCTGGCGGGGGGCGCAGTTCTGGGCTTATTTTACCCACATACGGCGAAAACAAAGGGAATAGCCTGAGGCAGGGATTTTTCCTGCAGAATGGGGGATATTACCTCGGGCTTGGTCCACACGCCGACTTGGCAGTGCTGGGCAGCATTTACAGCGGGGGCAGCTGGGATTTAGGCCTCCGAAGCAATTACAATTATCGCTACAGGTTTAATGGCAATTTTGATTTCAGATACGCCTATGTAACCAGTGGCATCAGCGAGACAGCTGATTTTACCACCACGCGTGAATTCAAGATAAATCTCAGCCACCATCAAGATATAAAAGCGCGACCCGGCAGCACCTTTTCTGCCGCCATTGATGCTGGCTCTCAACAGAGCAACAGGTACAATAGTGAAACAGCAGCCGACAGGCTTGCATCAGCATTATCCAGTTCAGTCAATTTTTCAAAATCTTTACTGGGCAGCCAGGCTTTGCTCAGCCTCAGCGGCCAGCACAGCCAGAACCTCCAGACACGCCAGGTTGACCTCACCTTGCCTCGGCTTGATTTTAATGTCCGAAGCCAATTTCCATTCCGGCGATTGGGAGCGCCAGGAAAACGGCAATGGTGGGATGACCTCGCCATCAGTTATAACATGAAGGCAGGTTCCAGCATCTCAGCAATAGACAGCAATTTGTTTGATACGCTTTCCAGATTCGGAAATTGGCAAAGGGGGCTTACCCACTCCATCCCCATTGTGCTCCCTTTGAAAATAAGTTATTTTACCCTAACCAACACCGTGAGCTATCAGGGTTGGCTTTATTTTGATCAGGTGGAAAAAATTTATAATGACACAGGCAGCAATAAAGGGGTCGAAACGATTCGAATTCCCGGCATCACTTACGCTAATACAGCTTCAGCAAATACATCACTCAGCACAAACTTATATGGGTTAGTCCGGCCCAAAATTCTGGGAATACAGGCCATCAGGCAAGTGGTAATTCCCAGAGTGGGTGCCACCTACCGGCCTGATTTTCTGCAGAATGTACGTGAAGTGAGATACGACAGCACAGG
>CBDTVD010000111.1:0-6240 GCA_965363965.1 uncultured bacterium | reverse complement strand
CCACCCCTGCCATCTTGTCAGCCCGACACGAAATTTGCAAGGTTGAACATCAAACTGTACCACCCAACGGAGATATGAACTTTAACAACTTTACCATCAAGGCCCAGCAGATTATCAGCGATGCGCAGGCGCTGGCAGCCGATATGGGCCACCAAGCCATTGATACTGCGCACATGCTCAAGGCCATCATCAAAGATGACGAGGGCGTCGGCGGCCACCTGCTGCGCAAGGCCAATGTCAACCTCCAGCACCTCAGCGTCAAACTCGATGAAATTCTCGGCACCCTGCCGAGGGTTACTGGCGGCAATGCCTACCTCAGCAGCGATGCCAACAAGGCCGTGCAGAGTGCCCTCAGTCTCAGCAAGAAGATGGGCGACGAATTCGTCAGTGTCGAGCACCTCTTGCTCGCCATCCTCAATGGCTCCGACTCCGTATCCCGCCTGCTCAAAGAGCAGGGCGTCAAAGAAAAAGAACTCACCAAAGCCATCGAGGAACTTCGCGGCGGTGCCAAAGTAACCGATCAAAACGCCGAGGCCAGTTACAATGCCCTGAACAAGTACGCCAAAAACCTCAACGAACTGGCCCGCAGCGGCAAGCTCGACCCCGTCATTGGCCGAGATGAAGAAATCCGCCGAGTGATTCAAATCCTCAGCCGCCGAACCAAAAACAACCCCATCCTGATTGGCGAGCCGGGCGTGGGCAAAACCGCCATAGCCGAGGGGATTGCCTACCGGGTCATCAATGGCGATGTGCCCGAAAACTTAAAATCGAAGACCATCTACAGCCTCGACCTCGGTGCGCTGGTTGCGGGCGCCAAGTATAAAGGCGAGTTTGAAGAGCGCCTGAAAGCCGTGGTAAAGGAAGTGCAGGGCGCCGATGGGGCCATCATCCTTTTTATTGATGAAATCCATACCCTGGTGGGTGCCGGCGGAGGCGAGGGCGCAATGGATGCCGCCAACATCCTGAAGCCTGCACTTGCCCGTGGTGAACTCCGCGCCATTGGCGCCACCACACTCAATGAGTATCAGAAGTATTTTGAAAAAGACAAGGCACTGGAGCGCCGATTCCAGAAAGTGCTGATTGATGAGCCCAGCACCGATGACGCCATCAGCATCCTCCGCGGCCTGAAAGACCGTTACGAAACCTACCACAAAATTCGCATTCGCGATGAGGCCATCATCGCCGCCGTTGAACTCAGCCACCGTTACATTACCGACCGGTATCTGCCCGACAAAGCCATAGACCTGATTGACGAATCGGCCGCCCGCGCCCGAATCGAAATGGACAGCCTGCCCGAGGAACTCGATGAACTCGAGCGCAGAATCCGACAGCTCGAAATCGAGCGCGAGGCCATCAAGCGCGAGAATGACCAGCCAAAACTCGAGCGCATAGCGGTTGAATTGAGCACGCTCAGCGATGAGCGCAATGCCATCCGCGCTGGCTGGCAGGAAGAAAAAACCATCATCGACAATATCCAGCGCACCAAGGCGGAAATTGAGGACACAAAACTCGCCGCCGAGCAGGCCGAGCGCACAGGCGATTATGGCCGCGTAGCCGAACTCCGATACGGCAAAACCAAAGAACTCGAAAATCAGCTCGCTGCCTATAATGCCGAACTCGATGGTGCCCAGCGCGGCCGCCAGATGATCAAGGAAGAAGTGGACGCTGAGGACATTGCAGCAATCGTCAGCCGATGGACAGGCATCCCTGTCAGCCGAATGATGGAAAGCGAGCGCGAAAAACTCCTCCATCTTGAAGCCGAACTCCGAAAGCGCGTCATTGGCCAAACCGAGGCCATCGAAGCCGTTTCAGATGCCATCCGCAGGAACCGCAGCGGCCTCAGCGACCCCAAAAAACCCATTGGCAGCTTTCTTTTCCTCGGCACCACGGGTGTCGGAAAAACCGAGCTTGCCCGCGCCCTGGCTGAAGTGCTCTTTAACGATGAAAACCTGATGACCCGCATCGACATGAGCGAGTATCAGGAGCGCCACAGCGTCAGCCGATTGATCGGTGCGCCCCCAGGTTACATCGGTTATGATGAGGGCGGCCAGCTGACCGAAGCGGTCAGGCGCAAACCATACAGTGTCGTCCTGCTGGATGAAATCGAAAAGGCCCACCCTGACGTATTCAATACCCTGCTGCAAGTGCTGGATGACGGCCGATTGACCGACAACAAAGGCCGATTGGTCAACTTTAAAAACACCATCATCATCATGACCAGCAACATGGGCAGCGAAATCATCCGGAACAATTACGCCAACAGCAAGGGCAAGGACCTTTATGGAATAGCTGAGACCACCCGAATCGAAGTGCTCCAGCAGCTCCGCAGCCATCTGCGCCCCGAGTTCCTCAATCGCATTGATGAGGTCATCGTTTTCCAGCCCCTGCGGCAGGAAGAAATCCGCTCCATAGTGCGCATTCAGTTGGACTCACTGGCCCGGATGCTGGCCAAAAATGGACTCAGCCTCAGCTTTACCGATTCGGCAGTTGACCTGTTGGCCGACCTCGGCTTTGAACCGGAGTTTGGTGCCCGTCCGCTGAAAAGGGTGCTGCAGAAGCAGGTGGTCAATCAGCTCAGCAAGTTCATCCTCGGCGGCACTGTTGATAAAGATGCTGAAATTGTGGTAGATGCCCAGGATGCGCAGATTGTGTTTCGCAACTCGGCTCAATAAAGTTTTTCCATATTCGGCTCCATGCAGCTGGCCCGCCGCCTTGCCTCAGAGTGATCGACTTCTCTGGGGCAGCGGCGGGCCAATGATGCACAAACCTAAATATGGTGGGGAGAGAAAGCCGGGGCGGCTTTTCGGATAGGTCTTCGGTGTTTAGTCCTTCATCTCGGGTGGCTGCGCTGCCCCCGCGCACGCAAAGCGCAATTGACCAGTGAACAGGAAATTGACAATTTTGCGAGGGCAGCTGCACCCGATGGCAAACATATAAAAATATGGAAAAGAACGGTGAGATAAATTTTCAGGCCCCAATGCCCTTTATGGGAGGGCAAAAAAAGTACTGCAGAGTGTTATGGATAATCAATGCGGATTCCGCTATCAGAATCCTCAACCAAACGGCTGCGCCCCCCTTCAGGGCACCCTCTCGTTCAATTGATGATGCAAAATTCCAGCGCCCAGCCAAGCCATTCCAAACCGAGTTTGCACCCAAGTTTCAGCCGATTTTGACAATTTTTTTGCCTTAATCGGTTAATTTTCACCGGATTAAGCCCATACAAAACCTTCAGCAAAATGCCGGCTAATTTTCACGGCATACCGAAAAATCGCCAATTACTGCACGTTTCAGCCTGTTTTTTTTTTGAACCTGATTAATGCCGGTGCTTCAGCCCGATTTTCTGCATCAGCCCTTGTAATCCGATTCGCCAGGGCAATGCAGGGCATGTCAGTGCCGCCCCAGCTCCCAGGCAAGTGGAGGAAAGGGTTGGCCGCGCCCTGGCTGAGCCGTTTATGCCCAGCGCAATGTCTATAGCCTATGTTGGTTTTGTACCTTGGGCAGATTTAGCTCAGGCTGCCAGTGCTGGTAATCTCCATGGTCAGCGGATTGCTCTGAGTGATTTTGATGATGCTTGTTGCCCCCAGGTGGCAGATGCAGCGCTGCTGAAAAGTAGGATTATTTGCGCCGATGGAAATGTCGCCTACAATCACAGTTTCCTTGCCTGTGCCGGCATTTTCCAGCTTGATATCGGCAGTGGCGCCGAGTGCAGGCCGTACAGTAATAGAGTTTGGCCCAGGGCTGGTGCTGACACTGTCAACCGAAAAACTCTGCCCATCGGTGCTCACCTCTACCTGGGCACCAGTGCCATTCAGCGATTGGCTGTGCACAGGCGTGGTACCCGAGAGCACCTTGAGTGTTTGATTATTCTCGAGTGTCAGGCTATGGGTCTGTGTTGAGTAAGTAGGCATAAAAAAGTCGGTCGTTTGTGTTGAATCGCAAATATATGGGCCAAGCACCCTGGCTGAGCAAATCGAATTAAACTGGCACAAAATGCATTAGCCGTCATTTTTTGTACCTTCGCAAGGCAATGCATGCCCGCGCATTGCCCCTTGAGCAAGGAAGAAATGGCAAAAAAATTGAAAACACAGGAAGATGCACCTGAGGCCTTTCTGCTGATTCAACGGTTGGATAAATTGGAGCGTGCAGGCATCCGAAAACGCCTGGCTGAAAACCATCGCCCCTTGATGCTGAAACTTTTCGATGCCCTGGCAGCATCTAAGTATTACGATGTTGAAAAGTTAAAATTGAAAACTGCCGATTTCGGAAGCGAAACCTTGCAATCTGCCCTCGGCAAACTCTTCAGCCGCATTGTAGATGAACTGATTTTGACCGAAACCGGAGCGGAAGTTTCGACATTGGTCCAAATGGCAAGGAGGCACGTGCTGGAAGAGAAGAACCTGCCCCACCAAGCACAGAAAGCACTTAAAAAGGCAGAATTGAGTGGCCAGGAAGCTCAGGATAGCCTGCTGATGATTTTGACTCAGCGGAGTGTGCTTGCCGATCTGCGCAAAAATCTCGAAAGCCCCAAACTCGCCGAAGGCATAGCCAGGTTGAAAGATTTGGCCCGCAAACTTCAGGTTGATTATGCCCTTTCAGAGATTTACGATGAACTGGTGTTATTGGCCAACAACCGCGACCACAGCAGCGGCATGGCAAAGAAAAATGCTGAGCAGGTTACCATTTTTGAAGCCCGGCTGCGCCAGCTTGAATCTGAACCCTTGTCATTGCAAAATCAGATTATGTTATTTGTCAACAAGCAAATAATCGCATTGATCAAACGTGATGACGAAACTGCTTTCAGGATGGCCAAAGCTGCGCTCGACCTGTTGCTGGAGAATGAAGTTCAGATAGAAAAAATGCCCAGGCACTTTCAATTTGTAATGGATAGTTATCTCCACGCCCTAATGGTGAGGAAGATGGACAATGAATTTGAACGGTATCTGGAATTGACCAGGAGTCATTTGCCAATGGCTGGTTTTGAGCGCATTAAATTTCAGCTGAACCACCTTTACTGGGCATTTCTGTTCTATTTGAATACTGGAAACGCCGCGCAGGCAGCAGCATTGGTGCCCGAAGCAGAAAAGTTTCTCATCAAAAATACCAATATCAACAAAACCAGGGAAGCAAGTTTTAAGTTTAACATCGCCTGCTATTATTTTTTAGCTGGCAAATGGAAAGAAGCTCAAAAGAAAATAAATGACGTGCTATCTTTCGACCGCACCAATCGCCCCGACCTGCAAACTTTCTCCAGAATTCTGACGCTGATTGTCCGATGGGAAATGAACGACGTGGTTGGTTTGGAAAGCGACCTGCGGCAGGCAATAAGACACACCGAAAAGGACAGGACAGAGTTTGAAACCATCTTCCTCAAGTTTATTCGCACCCTGATTTCCACAGTGTCACCACCCCAAAGCATGTATGGTGAGGCCCTTGCTGAACTGCAGCCCTTGGTGGATGACAAGGATAACATCAAGCCCCTGGGCCACGATGAAGTGATGCTTTGGCTGCACAACCGCATCACTGGCCTGCCGATGATGGAACTGGTGCGCTTGCGCAGCGGCGGCGCAGATTTGCACAACATTTCAGGGGTAAGGGAAGAGTAATACCTTAAAAAATATGCTCAGTCGGCCAAAGAACAAGGCCCTTTGAGGCTGACAAAAATCGCCCGCGATTAGATTTGTACTTTCGCCTCAGCTTTCATCTCTTTACACCTGCACCGTAAATCCCTTCAGCAAGGCACGGCAATGGCACCAACCAACCCCCTCATAAATGAAGAGGCCCCCGAGGCCTATGCTCTCGTCCGAAATTTGGATGCCAAAGAGTCTGCCGCCATTCGCCGCCGATTGCAGCGCGAAACCGACCCCAAATTCCTCGCCCTCTTTGATGCTTACCACAAAATGGAAGCCTATGACGGCCCAAGCATCCGAGCCCGATTCCAGGACATCGCTGACGCTGGATTCAACACCCTCCGCAGCCGGCTTTACTATAAACTCCTCGACGAGATGGTGAGCATGGAAGAAGACAATGAGGTAGAGGCCTGCCTGAACCTGGCCAGGGCAGGCGTACTGGTAAACCGAGGCATGGAAGACGAGGCCGCCAAAATGCTGCGCAAAGCCCGCACCCTGGCTGGCGATGCAGACAGTGGGCTGCTGATTGCCACGGCTGAAATGACAGAAATCTTGCAGCTTGGCCGAAGGCATGGCTGGGCCAGCACAGTAGAAGCGATGGAGAAATTTAAAA
>CBDTVD010000110.1:0-6281 GCA_965363965.1 uncultured bacterium | reverse complement strand
CCAACCCTGATGCATCGGCAGAAGACTTGGTGAAGAAGATGCCAGGGTTCACCCTGGAAAATGGCAAGCTGAAAAGCCAGGGCGAAGATGTGAAGCGCGTAACCGTGGATGGCCAGGAGTTTTTCGGCGATGATGCGGCAGCGGCGCTGAAGAATCTGCCGGCAGAAATAGTGGCCAAAGTGCAGGTGTTTGACGGGGTAACGGACCAAAATCGGCTGACGGGCTATAATGACGGCAACACGCAGAAAACGCTGAACATCATCACAAAATCAGGGAAGGCGCAGGGCAGCTTCGGCCGATTTGAGGGCGGATATGGCACCACGGACCGCTACCTGGTCAGCGGGAATTACAACATCTTCCAGGGCAAGCGGCGCATCAGTTTCCTGGGCCTGAGCAACAATATCAATCAGCAGAATTTCAGCGCTGAGGATTTGCTCGGCGTTTCGGCGGCCAATGCCGGCAGCAACAATCGCGGGGGCGGGGGAGGATGGCGCGGGGGCGGTGGTGCTGAAAGTTTTCAGAACGGGGGCCAAAGCGGAGTGAACACCACCCACAGCCTCGGCATCAACTATGCCGACCAGTGGATGAAGACGATAAAGGTGAGCGCAAGCTGGTTCGGTAACTTGACAGACAACAGCCTGCGCCAATTGCTCAATCGGCAGTACAACATCACAGGCGGCACCAGCCAGACCTATGATGAGGCTACGCTGGCACAGAGCACCAACCTGAACAATCGCTTTGCCCTGCGATTGGAGGGGCCGCTGGACAGCTCGAACACCATTGTGCTGAACCAGAGGCTGAGTTTTCAGAACTATGACCGAGACCGGCTATACTCTGCATACAACGACCGTGACGGCGTGCCCCAAAGCGATGCCCTGACAACGGATACCACGCAGACCGACGGCCTGAATTACAATGGCGATCTGCTATTTGTGCACCGGTTCCGCAAGCCGCAGCGGAGTTTCTCGGCAGGTTTCAATACAGCGCTGGGCACTCGAGATGGGCTGAGCCTGCAGGAAATCCGCACCAGTACTTATCGGCCAGCACTCAATATCAATGACTATCGGCAGCGAATCAGTTCGGCCAGGCCAACTCAGAATTACAGCCTCAACCTGACTTACACTGAGCCGCTCGACAGTTTCGGGGCACTGATGGTGAGTTACCTGCCGAGCCTGGGAATCAACCAGAGTGAGCAGCTCACCAGCCTTTATGATTCAATCGGTGAGGCATGGGCCATGCCAGTGCCACGGCTCAGCTCCACACTCGATAATCAGGTGGTTACCCAGCGGGGCGGCCTGAGTTATCGGTATAACAAAAAGAAAATCATGCTGAACATCGGGCTTAACGGGCAAGCGGTCAATTTGAACAGCAGTCAGTTTTTTCCGGCAGAGTTCGAGGTTGACAAAACATTCAGCAACCTGCTGCCGAATGCCTACCTGCGATACACAGCCAGCAAAAGCAACACCATCCGTTTTTTCTATCGGACGTGGACCCAGGTTCCCCAAGCCTATCAGCTGCAGAATGCAATAGACAACACCAACCCCCTGCGGCTTTCAGCAGGCAATCCTGATTTGCGGCAGCAGTACACCCATATGGCAGGCACTCGGCTGGGAACCACCAACCTCAGCAAGGCGATATCACATTTCCTGTTTGCGCGGGTGCAGATTACGCGCGATTATCTCGGCACCGAGGTGCTGATTCCCCGCACAGACAGCCTCATAGGCAGCGAGCTCAGTCTGCCTGCAGGCGGGCAACTGACCAGGCCCATCAACCTGAATGGTTACCTGAATGCCAATGCTTTTTATACCTTCAGCTTCCCGATTAAACCGCTGAAAAGCAATTTCAACCTGAGCGGAGGCGGCACCTATGGCCGTACGCCTGGCCGAATCAATGGCATCCAGGGCTTTACGCAGAGCTATGGGGCCAATGGCGGAATGGTGCTGAGCAGCAACATCAGCGAGAAAATTGATTTCACTTTCAGTTTTCAGCCAAGCTACAACACGGTAACATCGCTCACTGGCAATGGGGCAGCGCAGCAATACTATCAGCACACGGCCAGCGGACGCATCAATTGGCTGCCCCTGAAATGGCTGGTGCTGAACACTGACCTGACTGATTACACCTATCAAGGCGAGGGCACGGACTTCGACCAGAATTTCGTGCTGTGGAATGCCTATGCGGGGATCAAGTTTCTGAAAAACAATGTCGGCGAGCTGCGGCTGCGGGCCTATGACATCCTGGGCCAGAACAACAGCCTGGGCCGTGAGGTGAGCGAAACTTACGTTGAAACGCAGCAGAGCAATGTGGTCGGCCGATACTTTATGGTCAGCTTTATTTATAACCTCCGAAAGTTTACGCCGGTAAAAGAGGAGGAAGATGGCCCCCACGGCCCTCCCCCAGGGATTCGGCCGGGCCTGCCTGGCAATGCGCCGCCGAGATAAGCACCGCAGGCCACTGATTCAAAAAAAAACAGGGCAGGTTTGTCCGCCCCAAAAATTTCAGAAGGGGGCATAAAAAAACCTGCCTTATGCAGGCAGGTTAGTAATGAACAATTCATGAAAAACCTTTCACCCCCCCGGGCAAAAAGTAAATTTTTAAGTTTTTTTTCTTAGCCCTCGCGCTTGCTGAAAGTTTTGGTGATGACTTTTCCGCCGAGGTCATAAGAGATAAAATAAACGCCTTTTTTCAGGTCGCTTACATCCAGGCGCAGCAGGTCGCCGTCAATCACAGTGCCTGTCAGCATTTTTTCGCCCAGCATGTTGTAAATGATGATGGTATGGTCTCCCCTTTCCTGGAATTTGATATTCAGGTTTTCCAGTACTGGATTGGGATAGAAACTCAAGATGGGGTCACCCGGCCCTTTTACGATTGATTCTGCGGCAGGTGAAGCCTCGGCATAAGCCAGGCCTGCCTGCGCAGAGGCTGACCCGAGGGACAATGTCAGCGCGATTGCGAGCAATAGGGTTTTCATCTTGGGAATATAATATTTAGGCCAGGCTGTAGAATGTTTCCAGCCTGCAATGTTACAACCCAACGCACCAATTCTCCAAATTGTTTCTGAAAAAACTTCGGCGGCGGGCAATATAGCTGTCATTTTGATGTTGCAAGCGCGGCAACTTCATTGGGGTCGAACTCATCGCCTTTCCAGTCGCCGATTATTTTTCCATTGCGCAGATAGACAATCCTCGGGGGGCTGGGCGCATCTTCCAGCATGGGGAAAAAAGTATAGGGATCAATGATGATGTAGGGGAAATTGGTACCGGTTGATTTGTTAAATCCGGGCACCTCGGTTTTCTCGCCCATAAACAGCGCATAAACAGGGGGGAAGACCGAGCGCACAGGCGACTCCGCCATTTTTTTGGCCGCTGCGATGCAATGGTCGCAATCGAGGTTCAGCAGGGCTACGATTTTGTCGCCTTCGTCCAGGTTCACTCGTCCTGTGCTGAAGTCGGTGAATTTGGCAAACACCGATGGCTTGGCTTTGGCTATCGGGTCAGGCTTTGGAGTATTTGGGATATTAATCGGCGAAGTGGTTTTATGACCATCATCTCCTTTTTTCGAGTGTTCAATTTCCGGCTTGGTCGTCACGCCGTCTTCTTTGGTGGGGGTTACCATTTCAAAAGTGTCGGCTGCGGGGGTTTTGGTGGTAACGATTGTAAAACTGGTGTCGAGCCCTGGGCGATTGGGGTCGCCTTCATCGGCTGAGGGGAGTGTGTTATAGGCCTGATAAGGTGTAATGATAAACATCAGCCCGAAGATGGCCAGGGCGCCGATGAAGGGAATGGCAAACCTGCCCTGGTTCACTTTCGGCAGCAGCACATAGAGCCACACCAGCAGGCCGATGGTGATGATGTTTTTAATCAGAGCCTCCAGCGGGCTCATGGGGATCAATTGACCGAAACAGCCGCAGTTTCCTGAGTTTCCCGTTACAGCGATGCTGTAAACCAGGTAAATGCAGAATGCCGCCAGCAGGGCAATGGCTGCAGGCACCACGCCCTTCCTGAGGTAATGCGGCTGAAGGAAGGCGAGGCCCAGGAAAAGCTCAAATCCAATCAGTGCTCGGCTGAGGAAGGGAGCCAGTTCCCAGCCTGTGATGCCCTTTTGCACCAAATCCATCTCGAATGCGCTGATAGGGAACATTTTGGCCACTGCCGAAAGGATAAACAGGCCTGCTGCCAGAATTCGGATGGCCCAGGTGAGGGTGTTGCGGGTGGTGGGGGTCATTTGCATCAGTATGGTGTGCTGAATTTCAGGGCTTGCCCCATTGCGCTGGCAAAAAGCGTGCAGGCAAAAAAAGGGGATATGCAAAGGCCACTATACATATCAGCGTGACATGTATAATTTTGGGGCGAAAACTATACATATGGCAATTCTATCCAGCTCGGCAGCCATCATTCCTTTCAATCAGCTCCCGTTGCTGCCCCCCCCACCGGAGTATTGGGAGTCAACAGAGGTTTATCGTGCGCTGGCTGCCGCCGAGGGTGCCTTGGGGGAACTCCGGGGATATTGCCTCACCTTGCCCAATCCGCAACTCCTGTTGGATACCTTGCTCTTGCAGGAAGCCAAGGACAGTTCAGAGATTGAGAATATCGTTACTACCCACGATGAGCTGTACAAGGCAGTCAGCCTATTTGAGCTGCCCCGATCTGAAGCTGTAAAAGAGGTGTTGCGATATAGAAGCGCAATGCTGAAAGGTGTGGAATGGCTCGCGAAACAGGATTCAATTATCACCACTCGGATGATTTGCGAGATTCAAGCCATAATAGAGGATAATAATGCCGGAATAAGAACATTGCCAGGGACAGCTTTGAAAACCTCAGTTACCCAAAAAGTCATTTATACTCCCCCAGATGGTGAAGATGTTATCCGCCAGTTGCTGGCGAATTATGAAACCTATATCAATGGGACCGATGACCAAAGCCCAGCCTTGATAAAGTTAGCTATCCAACATTATCAGTTTGAAGCCATTCACCCGTTCTATGATGGCAATGGGCGTACAGGGCGGATACTCAATATCCTACTCCTTTTAAAGTATGGGCTGCTGGCTGGGCCAGTGCTCTACCTCAGCCGTTACATCTCGCTTAACAAGGCTTCTTATTATCGGGGATTGCATGATGTAACTTTCGCAGGGGAATGGAGCGGTTGGATCATTTACATGTTGACCGCATTGGCGGCCACGGCAAAGGGAACTACCCAGCAAATCTCAAAAATCACCGCTGTGATGAATAGTGTCAGGGCTCAGGTTCGGCAGGCCACCCGTTCCCCCCAGAGAGACGAGCTGGTTGACTTGATTTTTCGGAAAGTGTATTGTCGAATTTCGGATGTGGAAAGTGAATTGAATGTCAGCCGGATGACGGCCACCAAAATGCTCAAGGACTTGGGGCATTCGGGCATTCTGCATGAAATCAAAGTTGGGCGGCACAACTTGTATTTGAATCCCCAGTTGCAAGCCACTCTAACTGTTCCCGTGCTGATGACCTGAAACTGGATATGCATAGGCCACTATACATATCGGCTGGACATGTATAGTTTTGGGGCGGAAACTATACATGTTGGTTTCTGTGTGAAGGTGGAACTCGCAGTTTAAGGCGTTAAATACGGCAATCAGCCATAGGGTGGTGGAAAATGCACCACGCAGTGGTGGATTTTGTATAATGTCAAAACCATGAGGGGTAACAAGCTGATCTACAGTGATATATGGAGCCATTGACAACATGCACCACTTGGTGGTGGAAAATGCACCACGCAGTGGTGGATTTTGTATATTGGAAGGATAAGGCAGTGTAATAGACTGATTTCCAGTGGCATAATGACCCATTGACAACATGCACCACTCGGTGGTGGAAAATGCACTACGCTGTGGTGGATTTTGTATAATGTCAAAACCATGAGGGGTAACAAGGTGATCTACAGTGACATATGGAGCCATTGACAACATGCACCACCTGGTGGTGGAAAATGCACCACATCGTGGTGGATTTTGTAATTTTGTCCCGTTTGCTATGATAAAGCGATTGATGGAGCGCAAAATAGCCGAGTTGCTTACGTGGTCGCCTATTGTGTTGATTAAAGGTGCTCGGCAAGTAGGAAAGAGTACACTGGTGAAGCAGATACTTGAAGCCCGAGGCGCGAGCAACCGGTATCTGACACTCGACGATTTCGAAACGCGAAAGGCCTTTGCCGAGTCGCCCAAAAGTGCATTAGGAGAAGATGACAGTCTGCTGGTTATTGATGAAATACAGCGGGTACCCGATGTGATTCTGGATGTCAAGGCATCTGTT
>CBDTVD010000109.1:0-6298 GCA_965363965.1 uncultured bacterium | reverse complement strand
CGCTATGGCGAATGATCAGCGCGCTGGCCAGGCACATTGAAGAATTAAAATAAATTTACACAAAAGCACTAAGTGGCCAGTTGTAGCCTATATTTGTGGTTCTTAAACCCCAACCCAATATCCATGCTTCGTTTGCTGGCTTTTTGCCTGATGCTGGCCCCCCTGCTTGATGTAGGCCCTTCTTGCGTGTGTAAAAAACATCCGCCGACGCTCCAACACTGGAAGCTGCATCAGGAATTGAGAGACTATACCCAATATCCCGTTGGCAGCTGGTGGGTTTATCGGAATATAGTTAATGGTGTGGAGGACAGTCTTTACTTGAAAAGCACTGATACGGGTTCTTATTTTCACAAGGGTGAAGATGCCATGGCAGAATATTTCTCTGACACTCTATTCTCCTCCATACGTGGTTTACAACATGGCAGGGCAGCATCAACAGGGGACTATATCAGTCAATATTTACGAGGGCCGATAAATTCAAGTTGGACTATAGATGATAAATTCTTCTGGAAAGACCAAATGCAGCCGGGTGTATCTGGAGTTGTAGGCCTCAGGTTTGGCGATTTGCTCGACAGCTTCCGCATGGGCGATAGTGTATATACTGAAGTGGCGGTATTCGATATGCCAGGTGAACCAGCTGGCTTTTTCCAGTATCGCAATCACTGGGCAAAGGGAATAGGCTTAATTCAGGAAGCATTTTATACGCCGGAGGGCGATTCAGCCATTTGGCAGCTGCAAAGGTGGCACATCAATAAATAAATAAAAAAAACCCGCAGATATGCGTTTACTCTTTTCACTCTTGCTGCTGTGCAGCACTTATGCCGCGTTCGGCAGTTCACCACACCCTTGCCACGCAGAAGCCATCAGCTTTGAGCATCCGAATATTACCGGCACATTTGAAATTACCATCCAGTGCAGTTGTGGGGGAACTGCTGTAGCCAAAAATCCCATTGTTGCCAGCTTGCCTGCTGGGTGAGATAAGAATTAAAATAAATTTGCACAAAAGCACCAATTGGCCGATTGTAGCCTATATTTGTGGTTCTTAAACCCCAACCCAATATCCATGCTTCGTTTGCTTTCTTTTTGCCTGATGCTGGCCCCCCTGCTGAACGTGGGCCCAAGCTGCCGATGCAAAAAGAAATCACCCCCTGAGCGATGGAATCTTTTTCCTGAGTTCAGGGAATACACGCAATACCCCCCAGGCAGCTGGTGGGTTTACCGCAATATTGTCAATGGGGTGGAAGACAGCATCCACCTCATCAGCCAGGATACGGGATCTGCCCTGAATGAGCGCGAGAATGTTCTGATCCAATCCTTTTCTGAGGAATTACATTCTTCTCTCTATGGACCAATGCAGGGCAGGGGATATGCTGGTGCACAGGACTTTAACTCTTACAGTATGTCTCAAAAAGGCTTAGGCTGGACAATTGACGAGAAATTCTTCTGGGAAAGTGGCATGGCCCCCAAAATATCGTCTGGTATTTTCCTTAGGTATTCTGCACTGCTGGACACTTTTAATTTACCCGACAACGCTTGGAGGGACGTAGCAGTAATGGAAATGACAGGTGAACCTTATCGACCGGTAAGCTACCGAGCTCATTGGACTAAGGATGTTGGCTTGCTGCAGGAAGCCTTTTACGAACCAGACGGCGACTCCGCTGTCTGGCAGCTTCAAAGATGGTATATCAACAAATAAACAATACACAAAACAAATGCGCTTCTTCTTATCTTTTATGTTGCTGTGCAGTTTTTCAACTGCGTTCGCCAGCAAGCACAGCCCCTGCCATGCAGAGGCCATCAGCATTGAGCATCCGAATATACAGGCACATTTGAAATTACCATCCAGTGCAGCTGTGGGGGAACTGCTGTAGCCAAAAATCCCATTGTTGCGGATTTGCCAGCGGGGCTGTATGCGGTGGTTGCCCACACCAGCACTGGCGTGATGCGGGGAAATGCGGTGGTGCGGTGAGGGGAGACTAATCTCAATCCGCATCAATGGGCGGCGAGCCAGTTGGGGCCGCTGCCCGCCTCCACTTCAATCGGCAGGTTAACTTTCAGGGCGGTGGCCATCAGTTCTTTGGCGAGTGCCATCACTTCCTCGGCCTCTGATTTGTGGGCATCAAAAACGAGTTCGTCGTGCACCTGCAGGATCATTCGGCTCTTGAGTTCTCGGCGTTTCATCTCACGGTCAATGTTGATCATGGCGAGTTTGATCATGTCGGCGGCTGTGCCCTGGATAGGGGCGTTGATGGCGTTTCGCTCGGCGAATCCGCGCTGGGTGGCATTTCGGCTGTCGATGTCTCGGAGGTATCTGCGGCGGCCAAGCAGGGTTTCGACATAGCCGTGTGCGCGGGCAAACTCGATCATCTGCTCGAGGTAATTTTTGATGCCTGGGTATTGGCGGTCATACTCGGCGATGATGTCAGCGGCCTCGCTGCGGGGGATGCCCAGGCGCTGGCCGAGGCCGTGGGCGCTGATGCCATAGATGATGCCGAAGTTGACCATTTTGGCCCTGCGCCGCATCTCCCCTGTTACATCGCCGAGGGCTACGGCATAGATGCGTGAAGCCGTATCGGTATGCACATCAATTCCGCTGCGGAACGCCTCAATCATGGCCTGCTCTCCGCTGATGGCCGCAATAAGCCGGAGCTCGATTTGGCTGTAATCGGCAGAGATGAGGATATGGTCATCGTTGCGGGGAACGAACGCTTTTCTGATCTCGCGGCCTTTGTCTGTACGGATGGGGATGTTCTGCAGATTGGGGTCGGTGGAGCTGAGCCGGCCTGTGGCGGCGACTGCCTGGTTGTAATTGGTGTGCACGCGGCCAGTCATCGGGTTGATGAGCAGCGGGAGGCTATCTACATAGGTGCTTTTGAGTTTGCTTAGCTGGCGAAACTCCAGGATTTTGGCTGCGATGGGGTGCTTGGGTGCCAGCGCACTGAGGACATCCTCACCAGTGGCGTATTGCTTTGATTTGCTGGTGCGCTTGGCCTTGCTGCTGAGCTTGAGGTGGTCGAAAAGCAGGGTACCCATTTCTTTGGGCGAAGAGATGTTGAATGGCCCGCCTGCCAGGCCATGTATCTCTCCTTCCAGCTGCCTGAGTTCATCACCCAGCTGAATGCTATAAGCATCGAGTGCTGCTTTATCTATGCGAACCCCCTCCATTTCCATGTCGGCGAGGACACGGATGAGCGGACCCTCCATGTCATCATAGAGTTTTCGGGCATTGACGCCATCCAGCATAGGCTCGAGGTTTTGGCGCAGCCGGAGGGTTACATCTACATCCTCACAGGCATAATCTACAAGCGTGGAGGGGTCGAGGTCGGTCATTTTCATCTGGCCTTTGCCTTTGCCAATCATGGCCTCGATGGGGATTGTTTCATACCCCAGCTGCTGGCGGGCCATGATGTCGAGGCTGTGTCGGCGCTCGGCATCCAGCAGGTAATGGAGCAGCATGGTGTCGGTCAGCACTCCATTCAGCCTGATGCCCAATCGGCTGAGGATGATGAAATCGTATTTGATGTTCTGCCCCGTGATATCGAGCTGGGGATTTTGGAGCAGGGGTTTCAGAGGCTGGAGCAGTGGGGCGGCCTGGGCATAGTCGGGCGGCAGGGCGATGTACCAGGCCAGGCCAGGACTGATGGCGATGCCGATGCCAGCAGGCAGAGCCAGCATAGGGTCGGTGCCGCTGGTTTCGGTGTCAATGGTCAGGGCCTTGACATCTCTCAGCGTTTCGGCCAGTGCTGCAATGGCTTCAGCACCCTGCACGAGTGCGTAGGTGTGGGGCACATCATTCAGGCGAAGAAACTTGGTTTCTTCCTCGGGTGCAGTGGCAACGGCATCAAACAGGCCGCCGCCGCTGAGCGGGGTTGCTTGCTTTTTGGCCTCGGCCTGCTTTTCCTCGCCCAGGATGCGCTTTGTCAGAGTACGGAATTCCAGCTCGGCAAAAATCTCCCGCAGTGCATCGCGCTTATACTCACCAATTTTCAGCGCTTCAGGGGGAACTGGCAGGGGCACGTTGATGTCGATGGTAGCCAGGGCTTTGCTCATCCTTGCCATCTCGGCATTGTTGCGGAGCGTGTCGCCGATTTTGCCGGTAATTCGATCGAGATTGTCGAGGATGTTCTCAATTGAGCCCCACTCAGCGATGAGTTTTTTGGCGGTTTTCTCGCCGATGCCGGGCACTCCGGGGATATTGTCGATTGAATCGCCCATCAGGCCGAGGATGTCAATCACCTGGCTGGGCTGGCCTATGCTCCACTTTGCCCTGATTTCATCCTCGCCATACACCTCTGCAGGGTTCTTCATGTAGCTGGGCTTGTATTGATAGACTGTGCCGCCGACAAGCTGTGCGAAGTCTTTATCGGGGGTAACCATGTAAACCTCGAACCCCTGCTGGCCGCCCACCACACTCAGCGTGCCGATTACGTCATCTGCCTCATAGCCATCCACACCGATGCAGCAGAGGCCCATGGCATCGAGGATTTTTTTGATGTAAGGCATGGCCAGGCTGATGTCCTCAGGCTGGGCAGCGCGATTGGCCTTGTATTCGGCAAAATTGTCGTGCCTGAAAGTGGGCTTGTCGGTATCATACACCACGGCCAGGTGGGTGGGGGTGTAAAGATTGATCAGCTCCAGCAGAGAATTTAAAAAACCCTGTATGGCAGAAGTATTCATGCCCTTTGAGTTGATCAGGGGGCGGTTGATGTAGGCGAAATGGGCCCTGTAAATTAGGGCCATGGCATCAAAAAGTATCAGGCGGGGGCGCTCGGCCATAGGCTGGCAAAGGTATCGGATGCGGAGATTTTTCAGCCGCTGAATAGATAATCGCCCTGTTTTCAAACACATTGCGGCTTTTAGCGTCTATGTTTGCAGGGCGGCGACTGTGCTGCCTGGCGGCCAGTCATTGGGCCGATTACGTTTATTATCCTCTCTTTCTCACCATAATCCCTAAAATCTCAACCAACCTCTTGCCATGATCAATTCCATCGTAGTACCTGTCGACTTTTCAGAAGACAGTGTGAATGCCGTAAAAAAAGCTTTCAGCCTTGCCCATCGCTCTTCAGCCAAGGTGCATCTTGTTCATGTCAACCGAGTGCAGACGCTGCCAGCGATTTTTAATGTTACAATAACCAGTGAGGATGATGAGGAAACGGAACGCCGCTTTACTGAATTGCTCAACCACCTGCCGCATTATGGGGTAACGGTTACCACCAGCATCATCGCTGGCAGGGTAGGCCCAACGATTGTGCGGTTTGCTGAAGAACGGGAAGCCGACCTGATTGTGATGGGCACCCACGGTGTAGCGGGCTTTGAAGAGTTTTGGGCAGGCAGCAATGCCTATCGGGTGGTTAGCCGCGCGCATTGCCCCGTGCTCACCATCAGGGGGTCGTTTTACAAAGATGGCTTCCGCAAAATTGTGCTGCCCATTGATACCACGGTAACCACGCGGCAAAAAGTGCCCTTTACGCTGGAACTGGCGAAAATTTATCGCGCTGAGATTCACGTCCTCGGCGTTTGCATTGATGAAAGCAACGAGTTTGTGGCCAAACTGACCGCCTATTGTGCCCAGGTAGCGCGATATCTGCAGACCTATGAGGTGAAACTGGTGAGCGAAATGGTGGTGGGCGACAACCCGACGCTGATGGCGATGAACTATGCCAAAAGCATCGACGCCGACCTGATATCCATTATGACGGAGCAGGAAACCAGCCTGAGCAACACTTTTATGGGTGCCTATGCCCAGCAGATGGTGAACCACAGCCACATACCTGTGCTGAGCATGCATAAAAATCCGCTGCTTGAGGGCGGCGTGAGCATTATGTAAAGTTAGGTTGCCATATTTGCAAGTCTCCACGTGCCGCCCACTGTCGAAGTTGCAGGGCAGGCAACCTGAGCTTGCCCTTTGCACGCGACGCCCGTGGCGCGACAACTCTCCCCCGGCCCCTCCCTAAACTTAGGGAGGGGTGCCGAACCCAATATTTCTTGCCAAGTTGGCCCCTCGATGTAGGGCAAGCTATGGTGCTTGCCTCCGCATCCCCGGCTGCATCAACGATTGTAGGGGCTACACCGAATGACCGAGCGCCAGCGAGGGAATGGAGTGTCGACTTTGGGCCGTCAGGCCTTTGTCGATGTGGGGGGCTTCACCTTTAGGTAGGGTGCCCCTGCGCCTTCCTCAACATATTCCATTTTTACAACTCTCCACCTGGCGCCACTCTTGGTAAGGGTTTTTCTGTTACTTTTTGCCTGGCCAAAAAGTAACCAAAAAGGCCAGCCCCGCAAAAGCTTCAGCCGCACC
>CBDTVD010000108.1:0-6364 GCA_965363965.1 uncultured bacterium | reverse complement strand
ACCAAACTCATCTCTCCCGCCAGTACATTCCACAGCTGCGGAAACTCATCCAGCCGATACCGCCTCAAAATTCGCCCGATTGGGGTGATGCGCGGGTCGTTCTCGGTGCTCAGGGCAGGCCCATGCTTTTCAGCATCCGTGTACATGCTTCTGAATTTGATAATATCGAAGGGCTTGCCACGCCGGCCTATGCGCTCCTGCCGATAAAAAATGGGCCCGGGTGAGGACCGCTTCACCCCTATCGCCAGCACTGCCAGCATCGGGCTCAGCAGCAATAATCCTATGCCGCTGCCGATAATGTCTATCATTCGCTTCAAATTCCGCTGCCAGTGTGGCATGGCCTCCCGACTTAAAGTGAGCAATGCCGAGCCGAATACATAATCCATTTTGACCTTTCCATACAAAATGTCGCTGTCGTTTGCCAGCCGCCTGATGTTGACAGCGCAGTATTCCAGCCGCTGCTGAATATCCCCAATCATACCTTTTGGACCGTTCTCGGGAAAAATCAAGACTTCTTCAATCCCCAGCCGATTTACAATTTCCTCTATGTCCTCAAGCTTTCCTACCACTGGCACCCCTGAGATTGATGCGCTGGGCCCCACAGGCACTTGCCCTATAACCCGATAACCCTGGGCCTTTTTCTCCCCCAGCAATTCTTCATGCAGCCTGATCATTTCATCACCGCCGCCTATCATCACCGTCGGGTAACCGAGTTTTCGGTTCCATATCAGGTGCTTAATTCGGGTAAGTATCGCCAGCCTGGTGATGATGGTGAGCCCCGCCTGCAGCAGAAACAGCACAGCGAATGCCTGCCGAAACGCTGCATAGCCATTCACCACATCATCAAGCACCAGCAAAAAAAACAATACCACCGCACCGATAAAACTCAGCACAACTGCCACCGCCGTTTCACGCAGCCTGCTGTTCCGCCGCACGTCCTCATAGCTGCCTATCAGCCAGAAACTCAGCACCCAGGCAATCGGCAATGCCAGCAGCCCTGCAAACAGCCGAGCATCAAGCGTAAAGGGAATCTCTATCCCTATTGCCTGCGGCTCAAGCCACAGTTTCCGATAACTGTAAAAGCTTCCCCATGCCAGCATCGCAGCCAAGCCATCTCCAGCTGCATATAGCCGGTTCCATTTCCCTTTACTCAAAATGCAATATCCTCACGTTGTCCAGCAGTATCCGCCCCGATGTTTGGCCCTCGCCAAGAGTGGCAATAAAAAAAGGCTTAAACAGCACTTTCTGCCCTGCTTCTTCACTCACCTCATTGGTAAAGTTGATGTAAACGCGGTTCCACTCATCGGGGCTGCTGTTCAGCACCACCTTGCTTTTTCTGATGCCATTTTGCCCTGTATAATAAACATCCAAGCCCACTGTAACAAACACATCGCTCCTGAAAACCACTTCGAGCCATACCGGATTATTCGCAGGCAGATTCAAAAACTCAGTGCTGGTGGCTTCCAGATAATTCAGCTCTGTGTTCAAGATGACAATCGCAGCACTGTCCCCGGCATATACCAGGCTGTCAGCGCCGCCTATTCTTCCAATGGCAGCCCGATTTCCATTGCCCGCAATCAGATGCCTATCTCGGCCCTCACCATTTGCCTGAAATGCAACTTTGGTATTCGCCTTATACTTGAACTCAGGCCGAATCTCGGTCACCTCCCCCGCTTTCAGTTCGATTCTTTTTCCGTAGCTCTCGAAAAATGGATAGGGCAATCGGGTATTGCTGATGCCATTCTCCCTCACACCGCCGAAAACACTCACGGTCAGCGAGTCATACTGCAGCAGCGGCACTGTCGTAGGGTACTCAAAGGTGCCGATCAGCTTAGCCTCATCCAGCAGCCAGAGGTCGCTGATTCTTGCTGTGGTTGATATGTCTCGGCCATCCATATCCGTCAGGGTTGGCACATTCAGGTGAATGTAGGCCGCCCTCGGCTCTTCCTTGTTCAATTTTTTGCATCCCGCAAGCAGGGCAATGGCTACTATTACTAATCCGCTTGCCCTCATTTTCCCTTTTTCATCCGCAGGTTTCGCTCATCAATCACACTGAGGATGTGGTGTGCCAGGGCAAGGGCACGCTCACCCTCATCCAGCGGCACTGCCGATTTCTCGCCCCTCAATATGCTGCGGAACCATAGCCCCAGCTCATGCTCGATTGCGTTGATGTCCTCTGGTTTGGGCGCTTTGTAATGCAATTCCTTTCGGGCCTTTCCGTCACCTGGGCTATAAACTATTTCGCTGGTCGGGGCCTCGTTTTCTCCTAAATCCCTCAGGCTGAAAAGGTGCGTTTCACGTTTGGCAAAGTCTATGGTTACATAACTGTTGGGCTTAAAAAGCCTCATTTTGCGCTCATTCTTCAGCGAAACTCTGCTGGCAGTCAGGTTGGCGACTGCTCCGTTTTCAAATTCGATTCTCGCGTTGGCTATGTCTATTGAATCGCTCAGCACCGCCACGCCACTCGCCGATACCCTTTCAACCGGCGACTGCACCAGGTGCAAAACGATATCCAGGTCATGGATCATCAGGTCGAGCACTACCGATACCTCAATGCCGCGCGGTTTAAACTCGGCCAGCCGATGCGCTTCAATAAACATCGGATTGGTTGCCTGCTCCCCAGCCGCAGCAAAGGCAGGGTTGAATCGCTCAACGTGCCCTACCTGCCCCACCAGCCCTTTGGTTTGGGCAAGTTTGCTGAGCAGTGCAGCCTGCGGCGGAGTTTCAGCTATTGGTTTTTCTATGAATACATGCCGGCCCGCCTCCAATGCCTGGTGCGCATAGGCGAAATGGCTCGTTGTCGGGGTTACAATGTCTATTGCCTCACAATCCCCCAGCAGCGCATCGAAACTCTGATACGCAGGCACGCCTGCAGCATGGGCCAGCCGTTCTGCCTTTTCCTGGTCGCTGTCATAAACTCCCACCAGTTCACACTCCTTTATCCCCCCGAGCAGTTTCAGATGAATCGCACCGAGGTGGCCCAGGCCAACCAGCCCGGCCTTGATTTTATTCTTTTCGTTCATAGCACCCTATGTCGGGTTTTTGGTCTCGCAAGGCATCGGTGATGTCCGTGATAGCCAGCCCAGTGATTCCAGCATCCCTGGCTGGCGACAGCGTATCCAGGCTGAAATCATTGCTGAATCTGTCCTTGAATTTCGGGTCTTGATTGATCAGGTTGCCTGCGGGCCACATCTCCTTTTCTGTATGGACGATATTCGATTCAAAAACGATTGTTGTCTGCCCCCGACCATCCCTGAAAACCTTCGCTTCGTCAGGCTGCCCGCCCCAGATGATGCAGTTGCGCACTGTGGCCGAAAGGTCTGTCGGCGTTTTGCTCCCTGAAATTGGATTCACATAATCGGCATTCCTCATAATCAGCGATGGAGTTGTCCGGTTCAGGTCAGTTTGCTGGTTGGCGATGGTAACATGGGTCAGGCTGATGCTGCCGCCGATGTCAGCCACCACAGCGGCCTGGCTGCAATTGTAAAACAGGCTGTTGATGCAATCTACACTGCTGCTGCGCCCGAATAGCCCTATTGCAGAAAAATTGCCGAAAGTGCATTTCTCCACCTTCAGCTTTGGCCCGCCGCCCGATGGCAGAGAGTCAGAAAGAATGCCGACCTCACCATTCAAAATCCGGGTATGCCGAAAACTCGAACTCCCACCCCCAGGGGATAAATAGATGCCATACCATTGCCCAGGTGCGTCCCCATAAAAAGCCTCCAGCCTGTCACCTTGAAAAATCACAGGTTTTTCCAGTGTGCCATTCACCACAACTTCGCCTTCTACAATCAGGGCACTGCCCCGATGGCTGTATATCTTAACCCCAGGTTCAATGGTCAGCCGAGTGCCGCGCAGCACCCCCGCCGAGTTATAAATTACTATCGGTAATCCCTCCCGCCAGGTAGTATCTCCGCGAGCGACATAGACACCGCTGAAGAATCGCGCATTTTGCCCGAAAGCTACCAAGGGGATTTTTTGCTCACCCCCGTTCACCACAAAAACGATCGAGTCCTCTATGATGAAGGGGGTTATCATAGCATTTGGGTCAACGGTAACCTCAACGAAAACGTAAAAACTGTCCTGCGCCGCAATCACTTTACCCGCGATGCTGCTGGCTGCCTTGCCATCCACATTCATTCTGAAAGGGCTTGCATCACCGCCCCCCAGGTAAATGCGGTCAATCTTAAGCGATTGGTTGTTCCTGTTATTAACCTTAAAGTTATAGGTTGCACTGCCGATGGAAGTAAATACAGTGTCGAACTTCAGGGTGTCCACATTAAAACTCAGCCGAGCGGTCGGGTCTGTGCTGAAACGCTCTTTTCTACATGTCGAGGCCGAGAAAACAGCCACCCAGGCCACCAAAGCCAAATTTGCAAGGCTGATAATTTTTCTCAATTGCTTCTGCACTAATCTCTTACAGCCAACGTGGCCACACTGATTTTGCTGGCGCAAGTTAGGGCTGCCGCACATGCCCTCAGTGTGGCGCCTGTGGTCATCACGTCATCCGTTAACAGCACATGCTTTCCTTTTATTGCCTCTGGTATGGCCACCCCGAACATGTTGGCTACATTAGCCTGCCGTGCTTCTCGGCTTTTCTTCGTCTGACTTTTAGTGTGCCGGATTTTTCGCAGTGCTTTTGGGGAAACTTCTATCCCTATTCCTTCTGCCAGCCCCTGGGCGATTGCCGCACTTTGGTTATATCCCCTGCTGAGCATTTTTCGGGGATGCAGCGGCACTGGCACCACCACCTCTGCACCTTGCTCAAGCGCCAGTTCTTTTATCAAAATGCCAAATTGACGACCGAGATACACCCCCAGCCCAGGCATGTTGCCGTATTTGAGGTGAAAAAGCATCTGCTGCGGCCCCTCGCCTTTCAAATAGTGCAGATAGCTGCAGGCAAAACCCAGGTTGACCTCACTTTTCAAGGCCATTTCCATCGCATTGCCGCGCATCAGATGCAAGCTGGTGTAGGGCAGTGTGGATTCACATGTCAGGCAGATGCACTCCTCGCCACTGTGCAGCGCGGCCTTGCATGCCGCACACAGCCTCGGCAGAAAAAGCTCAGTTGTAGCGCTGGCTATTTCTTTCAGGCCAGTAATAAAAGTCATCGCCCTGCTCAGCGATTTTTTTTCACCCTATTTCACAAACCTCACGGTGCTCACCATTCCACCGCCGGTAATCACACGGGCAGCATACGCACCGCTGCCAATCCCTTGAATCGAAAACCTTCCATCGCCCTGGATTTTTCCGCTGCGCAGCAATTGGCCCGTCAAGCTGAAAACCTGAATTTCAGCCTCACCCTTCAGGCCCTCGACTTTCAGGCTCTCGTTCCACCTATCTACCGATATGGACAAAACGGCAGTATTCTGCCCAGCAATGGATGCAAGCGGCGATTTATCGAATGTCCTGGTCAGCACTGAAATTTTGTCGCCGCCGCTTCCTCCGTCACCATTGGCTGAGTTAATGGCAGCGTAAATTTTCACTGCATCGCCCTCGCTGTTGGCCGGCGCAGTCCATTGAAACACCCACACATCACTCGATGGGTCGGCCACAGCTGGGCTGGGGTTGGTGTGGGTTGCATATTTTTTATTGGTGCCTGTTGGGCCGGGTATAATCTTTACACCGCTGAATCCGCTGGCCTGCGCAATGCTACCGAAATCTTTGGTATTGAGTTTATCGCGCACACTCGCCTGAAAACCGAATGCATTGTGCCCAGGGTCATTGATGGTGATATTGATCAGATAGGTTTTTCCTGGGATGTACGTGGTTTCAGGGTTCAAACCCATGTCAGTCAGGTTGATGCTGGCATAACTGGGGTTTGATACTGGCGTGCCGCCATGGCAGCCAGCTGCCGCACATGTTGCCCCATCGCTGCCGCTGCGGCCTGCAGGCGCACCAGTGCTGTTGGTGAAACTCTGGAAGGGTATTGCGGTGATGGCCGCACCAAGCAGGGCTGCGCCAATTAGTATTGCTTTCTTTTTCATGTTTTTTGCTTTGTTCCGCCCCCTTTTCTCTTCGGCAGCGTTCAGCCTGCAATGATAAGCCTGATAACCCGTGCAGGCGGTAAATTGTTGGATTGGGGGTTTATGGCCTTTTCTCAGTGGGCACCCGCTTCTTCAGTTCGAAATTCTGGCCGAGATATACCCGCCTCACTTGCTCATCCTCACTGAGTTCTTCAGCAGTGCCTGCTTTCAGTATCTTGCCTTCAAACAGCAGATATGCCCTGTCGGTGATGCTGAGGGTTTCATCTACATTGTGGTCGGTGATCAGGATGCCGATGTTTCGATGCTTCAATTGGGCCACTATGCTCTGGATGTCTTCTACGGCTATCGGGTCAACCCCTGCAAAAGGCTCATCCAGC
>CBDTVD010000107.1:0-6377 GCA_965363965.1 uncultured bacterium | reverse complement strand
CCTATCCTGACCCAGCCAGTTTTTTTTCGCAGCTCACCAGTGTGCAGTACCGCACTGGCTATAGCGTAAACAATCCGTTCGGTACTGGTGGCGTGGCCAAAATAAATCCGGTTTCAGGTGTTGCCACACTCTTTGTTCCCAAAAGCGGGGTCTATGCAATTGCAGTTGATGTACTCGAATACCGAAACGGTGTGCTCATCGGCACTGTACACAGGGAAATTCAGCTCATTGCCCTCGATTGCCCCCCAAATCCCCGCCCTTACAGGGCTGAATACAGGGGCCAGGATAACTTCACCTACTATATCCAGGGCGGCGAACAGCTCGTTGTACCCATTGCATATAATGACGATGACAGCCTGAGTGCTGCCATCAGCGGCGAACTCTTCAACAGCGGAATTAAACCCGCCCCGACGCTCAAAAACTTCCCCGCCCAGCAAGGCCCCATCTATGACACCTTGAGGTGGCAAACCCTGTGCAGCCAAATCCGTCCCGCCCCTTATGTGTTTACTGTAACACTCAGCGACCGCGGATGCCCTGCCAAGCAAACCCTGCAAACCTATACCATTTTCGTCCTTAAGCCAGATACGGGACTTAAAATTGATGGCCCCAAAAAAATCTGTCAGAATGCCCTCGGAACCACTTACCAATACCGAGTAAAGGACACCCTCGGGCCGAAGAATTCTTACTCATGGGCATGCCAGAATTGCAGCCTTACTGTAACCAAGCCCAACGGCAGCGAGGTGAGCATCACCTGGACAAAAGCGGGAAGCCATTCCCTGAAAGTCTCAGCTAAAAGCCGCCACGGATGCCTCGGTGATACCGCAGTTGTCTTTGTCGAGGTGGCACCCAAACCTTTCCGCCCTACCATACTCGGCCCTGAAGCCACCTGCCAGGGTGAAACCAGCAGCCACATGGTAGCTGACAATCCTGAATCCACCTTTTGGTTCGCATCACCTGGCGGCAAAGTCGTCTCCAAAAACGGAGGCAAATTCAGCATCACCTGGGCCGATACAGGCTTCCAGATTCTTCTCGCAGTCGAAATCAACAAATATGGCTGCCCCAGCGACACCGCCCTCACCTATATCTACGTTGGCTCCCCCAGGCTCACGGCCATCATTGGCCCGCCAAGTGTGTGCCCCAACAGCAGCTTTGTCGAGTATTCCGTCATCACCCAGCAGAAAGGCAGCCAGTATTACTGGACAGTGGCAGGCGGCACACTCGCTTATCAGGAAGGGCCTGTGGCCAAAATCAATTGGGGGGGCCTCGGCACCGGACAGCTCAAAGTCTATGAGCGAACCAAAAATGGCTGCCTCAGCGATACCGTCAGTTTTGATGTCACAATCGATTATCAGCTCAGCACCCCTCAGCCCGCCGGCCCTGACGAGGTTTGCGCCTACACCAACGGCCACCGATACGCTGTCCCTTATGCCAATGGCAGCAAGTACATCTGGAAAATCAATGGCGGCACCCTTCAGTTTTCTGTCCAGGGCACAGCTGTGGTCAATTGGGGCGCACCTGGCATTGGCACTGTTACGGTTACTGAAACCAGTTACGATTCGCTCAACGCAAAACCCTGCCTGGGCCAGCCCGTTTCTCTCGATGTCATTATTTATC
This sequence comes from uncultured bacterium, assembly GCA_965363965.1. Classification (GTDB taxonomy): domain Bacteria; phylum Bacteroidota; class Bacteroidia; order CAILMK01; family CAILMK01; genus CBDTVD01. The sequence continues at coordinate 4,763 of CBDTVD010000107.1, read as the reverse complement.
CCTCACCTGAAACTTCGCCCATCAGCGGCACCCAGTTTGGCTGCGAGGATGACACCCTCACCTATAATGTAACAGGATTCAGCGGCAGCACTTTCTTGTGGACACTCAAGGGCCCCGGAATAATGATTGACAACGACAGTTCCAGCACTGTCCGAGTTGCACTCAGCAAATCAGGCACAGCTTATCTGGCCGTGGTAGAGCAGGGCCTCGGCGATTGCATCGGCGACACCCAGAAACTCGCCATCCAAATTAATCCCCGCCCCCGCACCTCCCCCATATCCGGCCCTGTGCAAATTTGCCGCATAGACTCCATCGTTTACAATTATGCCGTCCAAGGCCTTCCCAATTCCGCTTTCTTCTGGACCATACAAAATGGCAGTATCCTCAGCGGGCAGGGCACTGACTCAGTTGAGGTACAATGGACAGGCAATGGAACAGGCGTGCTGAAAACAGTCGAAATCAGCGAGTTTCAGTGCCCTGGCGATTCCGTTTCCCTCTCCATTGATATCGACCTCATTCAGCCCCGCCTCCTATGGGTAAGTACACTCAGGGAAGATGACAGCCAAGTCGAACTCGTCTGGCGGCTCGACAGCAGTGCCGCTTATGCCGGCTATGTCAGAATTTATCGCTATGATGAGCAAGTTGGATACTGGGAAATGCTCGACAGCGTACTCGGCACCCAAACCCGCTTTATAGACAGCACCTCACGCTGCCAAGCTGGGCCGGTCAGATATCGCATCTCAGTCTTCAATCGCTGTGCCGACACCATGTGGAGCAATGTCCACCGCACCATTTTCCTCGGCGAACCCAGCCTCGACGAAACCGACCAATCACTGGATTGGACGCCTTACATCGGCTGGGAGCGTGAGCCCAGAGTCTATTATTACATCACCAGCGCACTGAACGATACAGGTGAATTCAGAATCCGCGGAATTATAAAGAGCGGGCACAAAGGCAAAACAATCGCTGAAGGCTATACGTGGAAAGAATGCTTCCGAATCGTTGGCCTCAAAGGCGATACCGATACCGTCAGCCTTTCAAACATCATCTGCATCGGTTATGAGCCTATCCTCTGGGTCCCCAATGCATTCACCCCCAATGACGATGGCACAAATGAAAAATTCGGCTATACCATTCTCCACGCACGCACTTTCGACATGGAAATTTATAACCGATGGGGCCAGCAGATATGGCGGACAGAACGTGCAGGCGAACGATGGGATGGCACTTTTCAGGGCTCTGCTGTGCCCCTGGGCGAGTACATCTGGCTCATCAATGCCTCTGGATATAAAACCAGCATCCATCGCCATGGTGGCGTATATATTCTGCGTTAAAGCGGTTTTTTAAACAGCCAGCACCCGCAGGCATATCGCTGCCCCGCCAGTGCAGCCCGTGCCGCTTCACCACTCAAAATTCCCCCAGTTTCAGCCCTGTCAGGAATCAGGTAAAATTCCATCTCCATTAAGCCAGCAAACATCGCCCCCACCATTTCATAGCTGTAAATGCGGTGGGCATTCCATCGCATGGCGGGTTTTTCAGCAAGGGGCAGTGCCAGCAGAAGCGTGCCCCCTGGCTTGAGCAGGGCTATCAGCCCTGCTGCACCTTTCAGGTCGCCTTTTGCATCCAGTTTGTCCCCATACCTTCCCAGGCCAAAATGCTCCAGCACATGCAGGCAGCTCAGGCTCTCGATTGTCCCATTGAGGTAATCCAGGTCTTCGAGTCCCTTGCCCAGCACGGTCAGGCCCGCGATTTCAATCCTCGGCGGACGAATGTCGGCGAATGTTACAGGGCATATGGCAGATGCAGCCGCAGCAAAATAAAGTGATGAACCAATGTCCAGGTGCGCCGAGGGCCTCAGCGCCATCAGTTGCCTCACCGCCCACCCAATGTGATAGACATAATGCCTGTCGAAATCAGTGCTGGGGCTGGCATCCCACAACATCAGTTTACGATTTTGCCAATCCAGCGGAAACCGCCCATCGCTCTGCCGAATGAAATCCTGCCATTCGGTTTTGAGTTTCGCCGTTCGCCTCGCAATCTCTCGCCTGCGCCCGAGCCTGAAAATAATCCAGTCTGCAGCCGATGCCATCTTACTCTTCCCCGAGCTCAACCCCCACCAGCACTACCCCCTCAAGGTCATCAGTCCGCATGGTGTGGCCGATTGTCAGGGTGCATGGCCCTGCCTGCTTAAAAGTGACCAGGTGAGGCCGAGGTTCTTTATAGTCCAGCAAATGCCCCAGCCCTCGGCCATTCCAGCGCCCGCTGCTTTCGGCGAGCTTCAGTTCACTCATCAAGGTGTCGGCCATGCACGGGCTGGTGGCCTTTATCCAGATGTTGGCATATGGATAATCCTCGCTGTGCCTCAGGGTCAGCCTCATCTGATAATTGCCAGCATGGGGAATGTCGAGCCCGATTTTCACAGGCTCTCTATATTTCCAAACTTCACCTTTCACCGCTGCAAAAGCTGGCCGAAGGCCGTGTTGGTTGCAGCCACCATGCACAATGGCCAGGAACAATATCAGGACTGCCTTTTTCAAGAATATCTTTCGTTATTCGCTTGGCCGATTGTCAGGCGATTCACCCCCCCCGGGCCGAGGCCTGCCTCCCCTGTTTCTGTCATTCCGATTTTTTCGCCCGTGCGTACGCTCCTGCGTGGCTTGCCTGGGCATCATGGGTTCATCCGATTTCGGACTGAAAACTCGGGCGCTCGCATCCGATTGGTCGCCCGCTGGCCGATCCACTTCCGGGCGCCGAGAACGCTCTGGCCGATCTGAACGCTGCTCTCTCCTCGGGCGATTGTCCCCTCCCCTGTTCTCACGCGGCAGGTTAACCTTTCCTTCCGCTTGGCCCTCAGCATTTCTCGGGGCATCTCCTTCTCTGCGCGGGCCGCGCTCTCTGCGCTCGCGGGGTGCATCTGTTGATTGTCCGCCCTCAGCATTTCTCGGGGCATCTCCTTCTCTGCGCGGGCCGCGCTCTCTGCGCTCGCGGGGGGCATCAGTTGATTGTCCACCCTCAGCATTTCTCGGCGCTTCCCCTTCTCTCCGGGGCCCGCGCTCTCTGCGCTCGCGGGGCGCATCCGCTGATTGTCCGCCCTCAGCATTTCTCGGCTGTGCTGAACTGCTGCGCTCACGCTGATTCTCGCCCTCACGCCGCGGCCTATCCCTCCGATTTCTTTCCTCTGTCCTGGCACTGCTTTCTACCGAAGACTTTTCAGGCCTTTGAGCATCACCCCCTGAATCTGATACCCCGCTCGGTGCAACTCCCGCCTCTGCCTTCCGCCGATTGTCGCTGTCTCGTCCTCGTCCTCGGCCTCCATCTTTTTTACCTTTACCGCCGCGGCCTTTGCCTCGGCTGTTAAATCTGTCGAGGCTGTCGGTGCCCATGTCATTCAAAAAGTCGAGCTCTCCAGTGTCAGGGGTGTTGTCAATTTGAAATTCCTCCAGGTCAGCTGGCATAACCCCCTGGGCATTCAGGTCCTGTATCTGCCTGATGCTCTGCAATTCAAGCGGATACAGTTTCGGGATTTCCTCACCCCTGATGCGGAACCACACAATTCCCTTCAGTATGTCCTGCTTCTCGGCTTTGGCAGTACCCTTCTGCGTTTGCAGGGTGGTATTCTCACTGGGGAAGTTTTCCAATGCCTCCAGGTAAGTATCCAATTCATAGTTCAGGCAGCATTTCAGCCTGCCGCACTGGCCGCTGAGTTTCAGCGGATTGAGAAAAAGATTCTGATACCTGGCCGCGGTTGTAGGCACGCTGACAAACTCGGTGAGCCAGGTGCTGCAGCAGAGTTCTCGCCCGCAGCTGCCTATTCCCCCCAGCCGTGCAGCTTCCTGCCGCAGCCCGATCTGCCGCATCTCAATTTTCGATTTAAACTCCCGCGCATACTGCCTGATCAGCTCCCTGAAGTCAACCCGTCCGTCTGCTGTATAGTAAAAACTGATCTTGGTGCGGTCAGCCTGATACTCCACATCGCTTATTTTCATCTCCAGGCCCAGCTTGATTGCCATCTCCCTGGCGTGCATCATGGTGGTCTGCTCACTGGCTTTCCCCATGCTGTATTTGTCCAGGTCGCTCTCTGTCGGCATCCTGATTATCCGTCTCAGCTCCGCCGTTTCAGGGTCCATGGCCGCCTTCCTCATCTGGATACGTACCATCTCCCCGCGCAGCGATACAAAGCCCAGGTCCCATCCGCTGGGTGCCCCTTCCACCACCACAGCATCGCCCGTCTCCAGGCTCAGGTTGGTGGTGTTGCGCATCAGCTCTCGCCTGTTGCCCTTGAATTTTACTTCGACAACTTCATTCTTGGTTGCCTCATCTGCATAGTAGATGTTGGTCATCCAATCGTGTACGTCGGGCACGCTCCCGCACCCTCCTTCGGTTCCGCACCAGCCGTTGTTTTTGCAACCGGTGGGCAATCCGCCGCTCTTGCCGCTGCTGCAGCTGGCACATCCCATTCTTTGTTTCTTGGTTTTATGTTGGTTGCCCTCCGCCGCTCCTTTTTCAGCATGGCATCAGGCAGTGGGAAGAAATGTAGATATATGATAGACTCGCCTTCCGCAGGGCTGTGCACCCGTTCACCTCAAGCCCGCCCGCATTCGCAGGCAGCCCTATGGTTGAGTTCGGTATGGGGCGGGGTGCCGCCACAGCGCTGCTCAAGCGATTATTCCTGGCAAAGATAGTCGCCTGTGCCTACCAGTTCCGCCTTTAGCTTCGACAATTAAATAAATTATCTCACGCCTACCGCACCACCGCATTCCCTC
>CBDTVD010000106.1:0-6436 GCA_965363965.1 uncultured bacterium | reverse complement strand
CATACGGCAGCCATGGTCATCAGTGACGGCTGGCATGGGGCATACACTCGAGAGAAAGCGGTTTACCCATCAAACTGGGTGCGGCACAACAAGTTCTGGCCATCCGTCGGGCGAGTAAACAGCACTTTCGGTGACCGCAATTTGGTATGCAGCTGTCCGCCTATTGAGGCCTACATGGCAGAAGAAGCGGCCTGACCTTATTTCCGTTTTGTCAGGTTCGGATAATCATAGCTTGGCGAATCTTCCAGTTTGGCAAGAGTCGGCGTGCGCATGATCAGGCTGATAAGCCCATTTATGGATTCAGGCACCTTGTCGAATCCATAAAAAGCAGTGTGGGTGATGCCCGCTCCATAATCTATTGCCAGGGTATCTCGCTTGCCTACCACGCATCCGCATTCATAGTATGGTTTGATGGATGTGGGGTCTGCCAGCCTTGCCCTGTGCTGAAACTCCTCAAAAAGCGCTGGGCTGATTCGTCCTGAACGGTTCACCACATTCTTGCTCCGATCTATTCCCTGAAATTTTACTTCACCGTCCTTTTTAATTTCCAGCCGGATATCAGTGTAGGGAAGGTTCCAGGCATTTCCCCCGAATGTGATGGATTCAATGTTCAGTGCTTTGCTGGCAGATGGCGCACTTGCCTTATACATCCGCACCATGCGATCCATTTGGGGGGAGAAGAAAATCAGGGAGTCATCACTCACTTTCTGTATTGTTCCGCCCTCATACCATCGGTACCCGCGCCCGGGGTTGGATGGGTCGAGTGCCTTTCTGAACATCAGCTTTCCACCAGCATCCACGCGGTAAAACGAGTCCTCGATACCTCCAATTTCGTTCTTGAGGCTCAGAAAGCCCCAGCTGTCATCGCCTTTGGCTGCATCAATCCACTCTCCCGCTATGTCGCCTGTGCTCACATCGCCACCTTTTTCTCCATCGCTTTCAGTGCATCCAGCCACACTGAGCATAAAACATGCAATGAGCAAAATTCGAGTCCAATTCATCATCCAGCGAAATTATTGGCTGGGGCCTTCAGGCTGCAGTGCCTGATAGACCATCTTCCCTTTTGCCTCGCCAATTACAGACGCTAAATCCGCTGCACTGGCTGCTTTAATCCGCTTTACGCTTTTAAAGTGTTTCAGCAATTTGGCAGCCGTTTTATCTCCGATCCCCGCGATATCCTCCAGCCCGGTGGTCAGTGCGGCTGAGGTACGTTTCGCCCTGTGCCGAGTTATCCCAAACCTGTGTGCCTCATCCCTCGCCTGCTGAATCAGCCTCAGCGAGGGGCTGCGTTTGTTGATGGATAACGGCAGCGGATCACCAGGCCGATAAATTTCTTCCAGCTTTTTGGCTATCCCGATTATGTCCACTTTATCCTCGAGGCCCAGCTCCCTCAAACTTTTGACAGCACTGGACAACTGACCCTTTCCTCCGTCAATGATAATCAGCTGGGGAAGCGGCTGCTCTTCATCAAGCATCCGCCGATATCGCCTGTAAACCGCTTCTTCCATGGTAGCAAAGTCATCTGGCCCCTCTACCGTTCTGACATTGAAAATGCGATAATCCCTCTTGCTGGGCAATCCGTTTCTGAATACTACGATTGCCGATACAGGATTGGTGCCCTGCAGGTTCGAGTTATCAAAGCACTCAATGTGGTACGGGATGTTTTTCATCATCAGGTCCTGCTGCATCTGGGTCAGCAGTTCCATGTTTTTCCGCTTGTCCCTGTTTTCCTCCTGCCGTTTCAGCTTGGTATTATAATGCTCGAAAGCATTCTTTTTTGATAGGTCAAGCAGTTTTCGCTTGTCCCCGATTTTTGGATAGACAAACTTCAAGTGCGGGTGCTGCATCAGTATGGGGAATGGCACCAGCACCTCCTTTGCCGCACTGCCGTATTTCTTGCGCATTTCTTCAACACCCATCAGCAGCAATTCAGCATCGCCCTCATCAAGTTTACGTTTATACTCAATGGTATCTGATGTGATGATGGTGCCATTTATCACACGCATATAGTTTAAAAAAACACTTTGGTCATTGCTGGCCAGGGTACAAACATCCACCTCCCCAACATCCGGATTAACCACGGTGCTGCGGGCCTGAAACTGCTCCAGCCTCGTGAGTCGTTCGGCAATGCCCTGTGCCTCCTCAAATGCCAGCCGCTCTGCTGCCGCTGAAATCTGAGCTTTTAAAAACTCCGAGGCTTCGCCAATCTTCCCCTTTAAAATGTGCCTGATGTTTTGCAGGTTGATTTGGTATTCTTCCTCGGTTTGGTGGCCTTCGCATGGTCCCTTGCACAGTTTGATATGGTAATCGAGGCATACCCTGAATTTACCGGCAGAAACATTCTCAGCGGAGAGGTTGAAGTTGCAGGTGCGATATGGAAAAAGTTTCCGCAGCAAATCCAGCAGCACTTTCATGCTGCCCACATTGCTGTAAGGCCCGTAATACTCTGCCCCGGCAATGTGAGTGTTTCTGGTAGGGAACAGGCGCGGGATTCGCTCGTTGAGTATTACGATGTATGGATAGCTTTTGTCATCCTTTTTCTCTACGTTGTACCTCGGCTGATACTCCCTGATTTGGGCACTCTCCAGCAGCAGCGCATCATACTCGGTGGCTACAACCGTAAACCTGATTACACGCACCTTGCTGGCCATATGCCTGATGCGAAAAGCCGTGCCGCTGCTTTTGGTAAAATAGCTGCCGACCCGCTTTTTCAGGTTTCTTGCTTTTCCGATGTACAAAAGCTGATCTCTGCCGTCATAAAAACGGTAAACACCGGGTTTATCGGGCAGGGCGAGTATCTGGGCGCGGAGTGGATTATCTGCCATCAATCAGCAAATCCTTCAACAAGCAACAGCCCAAAAGGGTGCGCCCGCCTATGTTACTCGCCAGAAAGCCGCATGCTGCGCTGCACAAATGCACTGAGGTCCTTGCCTTGCAGCAGCCCTCCGCTGAGTTTCGCCAAGTCAATCATTTGCCTCGCCAATTCTGCTGCCGGCTCGCCGCCCTTCTGCAATATTCGCTTTTGCACAGGGTGATTGGTGTTCACAATCAGCGTAAAGCTTGGCATCCCCATGTCGGCGCGGCCCTGCATCCGGCTCATTTCCTGAAATCGCCGCATCCACTCACTCTGTACCACCGTTACAGGCGCATCATGGGCCTGCAGCGGTTCCAACTTCACCTCAATGCCTTTGTCATCCATCTGATTGCGATAAATGCCCTCCAGGCTCTCAAGTTCTTCTTTGCCCAGCATCTGCTCAAGCTCAGTGCCTTTGTCTATGAGCCTTTCAAGTGACTCACTGTCCACCCTTACAATCCGCGTCTTCTCCAGCGATTGCTCCAGCTGGCCAATCCAATGGCTGTCGATTGGCTGGTCTAAAAGCAGCACATCATAGCCCCTTGCCTTGGCTGCCGCTGCATAACTATCCAACTGATGGGCATCATTGGTATAAAGCCATATCAGCGTTTCGTCCTTGTCCTTTTGATTACCTGCAGTTTTTTCTGCATATTCATCGAAGGTGAAAAACTCCCCATCAACATTTTTCACAAGGCTGAAAGCTTTGGCGCGGTCAGCAAATTTGGAGTCTGTCAGCGTGCCGTATTTTACAAAGAACCCGACATCGCTCCATTTCTGCTCGAAATCTTGGCGATTATCCCTGAATAATTCCCCCAGTTTGTCAGCCGCTTTTTTTACAATGTGGCTGCTGATTTTCTTCACATTGCTGTCTGCCTGCAGATAACTCCGCGACACGTTCAGCGGAATGTCTGGGGAGTCGATTACGCCGTGCAGGTATGTCAGAAATTCCGGCACTATTTCCTTTACTTCATCGGTGATGAAAACCGAGTTGCTGTACAGCTGGATTTTATTCTTAGCCTGCGGGTCAAACCCTGTCGTGATTTTCGGAAAGTATAATATCCCCGTCAGGCTGAAAGGATGGTCCACATTCAGGTGTACATGAAATAACGGGTCAGGTGAATACGGATACAGTTCCTTGTAGAAGTTCAGGTAATCTTCATCAGTCAGCTCCGAAGGTTTTTTCAGCCAAAGCGGCTCTTTGTCATTGATAATCTCACCTTCAAATTCAATGGGCACGGGCATAAATCGGGCATACTTTTCCAGTATGCCTTTCAGCCTGTCGGCATCCAGAAATTCTTCACTGTCTTCAGCAATATGGAGTGTGAGAGTGGTACCGCGGTCCTCCTTCTCTGCCTCACGCATTTCATATTCAGTGCTGCCCTCGCACTCCCACTCTATCGCTGGGGCATCCTTATAACTTTTTGTTTGCAGCACTACTTTTTCAGCCACCATAAAGGCAGAATAGAAGCCAAGCCCGAAATGGCCGATGATCTGGGCCCCATCACTTTGATCTTTAAACTTGTCAACAAAAGCCTCGGCGCTGCTGAATGCAATCTGGTTGATATATTGCTCCACTTCAGTCTCAGTCATTCCGATGCCTCGGTCTGTCAGAGTGATGGTTTTGGATTCTTTGTCGAAGCCCAGTTTGATCGTCAGGTCTCCTAATTCTCCATCAAACTCACCGCTGCTGGCCAGCATTTTCAATTTTTGGGTAGCATCCACAGCATTTGCCACCAGCTCGCGAAGGAAAATTTCATGGTCGCTGTAGAGGAATTTTTTTATGATCGGGAACAGTCGCTCGGTGTGGACTGATAGAGTACCTTGTGCCATTGATTTCTTTTCGGCACCTGCACCATCAAAGGTTTTGCCAATGGCTGCCAGGGCTGACAATTTTTCAGCCCCGATTACCGAAAATGGCACTCCCTATCCGCACCATGGTGCTGCCTTCTTCCACTGCAATCTCCCAGTCGAGACTCATTCCCATTGAAAGTTCGGCCAGCCCGAGTTGCTCCTTCATCCTGAATAAACGGCGAAATTCTGAACGAACTTGGCCCGAATTATTAGTATTCGTCGCAATGCCCATAAGTCCTTTGACGCTGACATTCGGATGCTCAAACATTCTTGCTTCCCAAGCTCGCAGCAGTTCCTCGGCACTGAATCCGGTTTTTGCCTCCTCTTCCGCAATGTGCACCTGCAGAAGAACATCCATTGATTTGCCGATTTTTTGAGCTTCAGCTGCAATGGCGTTGAATATCCTGAGAGAATCAACGGAGTGAATCAAGCAGACTATAGGAACCAGGGCTTTGACTTTGTTGCTTTGCAAATGCCCGAGCTGATGCCACCTGAGGGTTTGAGGCAATACCGCCGATTTTTGCACCAATTCCTGCACTCTATTCTCCCCGAAGTCAAGGTGGCCCGCCTCCATTGCTTCGGCGATGTCCTGGGCTGGAAAGGTTTTTGACACCGCAACAAGCTTGACACCTTTGCCCAGTTTCTCCCTGAAATTCACCAGTCGCTCGGCGATTATGCTGCTCATTGCCCTGTTCGGGTGCAAAAGTACCCCCCTGCCCAATCGGCCCGCTTCAGTTCTTGATACCACCGCCATGAAACCCCTGATGCTGGAACTCATGCTCAGCGAGGCCTGGTTTCAGCAGTCCCTCAAAGGCGATTCAGCCGATAGTGTCATCCGTTCTGTTTATCATTCGGTCGCCCAGCGAAATGGCATTTCAGATTCAACCCTATTCAAAAGTGTCAGGTGGTATGCCCAGCACCCTGAGTGGATGAACCCTGTGCTCAACAGCCTTACCGATACACTCAAGGAACTCAGCCTCGAAAAGCAGAAATAAAAAAAGGCCCTGGGGGCCTTTCAGCATTGCCCAGGGCCTTACCATCAAGTGTAAGCAGTGATGGAAATGATCTTTATCTCACTTCAGCTCCTACGGAAAATTCCGATGTAGTAAAGCAGTGTCGCCAGGGAGCTGAGCGCTGCAACTACATAGGTGCTGGCAGCCCAGCGCAATGCAATTGCTGCTTGGCCCTGCTCTTGGCCGAGTGTGGTATTGGTGTCCCGAAGCCATTTCAGTGCCCTTTTGCTGGCATCAAACTCAACAGGCAGGGTAATAAAACTGAAAAGTGTGGTGATGGCAAACAAAGCAATCCCAATCAGCAGCAGCTGCGGAAATGCCTTCAGGGTCAATATGCCCCCAATCAGCAGAAAAGGCACAAACCTGCCAGCTACCTGTGTAACGGGCACCATCGCCGAGCGCAGTTTCAGCCAGCTATAAGCCCGCGCATGCTGAACCGCATGGCCGCACTCGTGCGCAGAAACTGCGGCTGAAGCTACCGATTTGCCTGAGTAAACATCAGGGCTCAGGTTGACTGTTTTGTTGGCCGGATTGTAATGGTCGCTCAGCTGCCCGCTGTGTGAGACTACTTTAACGTCATAAATGCCGTTGTCATGCAGCATTTTTTCAGCAATCTGAAACCCCGACAGCCCAGCGGCATTGGGAATCTCGCTGTATTCTTTGAACTTGCTGCGGAATCGCCAGCTCACCAGCCAGCTGATAATCATGATCCCTATCA
>CBDTVD010000105.1:0-6471 GCA_965363965.1 uncultured bacterium | reverse complement strand
CACTGTCATTTCTGGGCCCGCCCCACGTATGTGCCCACAGCTGCAGGCCCTGGCTATCCAGCGCCAGCACAAAGCAATCGGTGCTGTCGGGGCTGTGGCTCTGGTAGCTGAACCCTGCAAAATCGAGTCGGCCGCTGAAATTACCCACAGCATAAAATACCCCGTTTTGGCAGACCACATCACTGATTGACACGTTGCTCCCCTGGATATCATGGGCCATTTTTATATTTCCCTGGCCATCAAGGCTGCAGATAAAACCATGCACCTGCCCAGCTGCCGCCATCAGCACCTGCCCACCGCTGAAAATGCTGCCCCTGAAACTGCCAAACAAACTGAGTTTGCCATCTTCAGCCTTGTAAAATCGGGCAGCGCGCACCCCGCCCGCAAAACCATTCAGCGGCTTGGCCCAGCGCTGGTCTCCATTGGTTTCAAAACAGCTTAGTCCATCGGCAATCACTTCTGTTTCCTGGCCATTGTGGCGCAAGCCTTGCCGAATTTTTGTGTCCCCTGGGCTATCCAGATAACTCACCAGCAGGGTGCTGCCATCGGCCAGCACGGCTGCGTCGGGTAGATTCTTCGCAAAACCAGGGCCTTTGATAATGGTCCACCATTGATATTCATTGTGGGAAAATGGCAGGTTCCCCACAAATACAAAAGGGGTGGTATCCTGGTAAAGGTTGGGCATTTCATTGTGCCCCGTGGCATAGCACTTATAGGCAAAAGTGAAACTTGTGTCGCCCATGCCAACAGAATAGGGCGCAGGATAAAGCTGCCTGCCTGCGTATTGCCTTATGGGCAGGCCAATGCCGTAATTTGGCCTGCCAGTGGCCGGGTCAACCACTGCCAGCTCAATCCTGAAACTCGTTTTGCCCGTGGGCTCTATATAATGCCCATCATACGAGGGCCCAAACTGCTTTTCATACCAGTCTTCAATCACGGATGGCAGCCCAATAAAACTGTCTAATGAACTCCAGTACAATTGATACTGCAAACCATTTTGCAAGTTGTCAAAGGCAATCTGGTTTGCCAGTAACGTTGTTCCGCCAACCACCACCGCATTTCGGCTTGCAAACATGCTGCTTTGCCGCCAGGTTTTTATGAAATCTGGAATCTGAAAACTGCCCCTGCAAATGGTGTCTAATTTGTGGTTACGGTTGGCATCGCCAAAGTAAAACAGAAAGCTATTTTGCAGCCTGATTTGATACTCTTCCTCTGCCGAAACAGATCTGTAATCTGGGCTTATAAGCCTTAGAATAATCCTGTTGTCCACCTCCTGCCCGGTCAATCGGCCATATTGTTCAAGGAAATTATTATACCCGGTTTGAATTCTGGCCGAATCTCTTGGCGGAAATGAATAAGCGCTAAAAAATCTGGTGCCAAATATATATGTTTTACTATAATACATAACCGGCCTAAGTATGCCAGTGCCGTGATATTCATTAGATTTATTAGGGATATATGAATCCCGCAGGTAGTTATATCCCCTTTTCCAGGTAACTTGGCACTCCCCTGCCAGCGGAACCAGCAGCATCTCCATGCACACCAGCAAAATCGCACATGCCCTCCTCATTGCTTGATGAAGGGCAAGGAATGAGTGGCAGTGGGGCTTGTAACTTTTATAACATATGTTCCCACGGGCAAATCCTGAACTTCTATTTGCCAGTAATTTTCTCCTGCTTGCACGGGGAGCGCGAAACTCCTCAGTTTTTCCCCGATTATAGACACAATTTCGCCGCGATATACATCTGCAATTTCAGAGACTGCACGTAGAGTAATAATGTTTGTTGCAGGGCTGGGAAAGAGGCTTACCAAAGGCATGGCACTTGGTACAAAATCTGAAATATCTGCACCAAATACATTGCCACTGCCTTGCGGATAATTATAAGGGTCATAGATTAAGACAGCTGGGGGAATTGACATAGTTCCACCCTTGCCACCCTTGCCGCCGCTTGAACCGCGTTTAGTACCTTGCCCATCCACTCCGCCACAATAGGTTTCTGCAATTAGGTCAACCGTGTATTTGTTTGCATCCAAGTAAATTCTGCCTTCTTCAAAATCATAGAAGCCTTGCGGTTGCTGGCCAATTTCCCAATTTATTCCTGTTGCAGAAACTGTGGGGGTGGACGCAGTGGTTGAATGCATGTCACTCCAGAAATCAGGCTCCGATTGCATTGGACATCTGTAAATGTAAGTTGTTGCAATATCCGGAGAAAGTTTTAGGTTAGCGGATGAGCTCAAAGTTCTTTCTTGGGCAATCAATTCTTCATCAGCCGTACTCCACATTGCCCATGGCAGTGTTTTGTCACCTGAATCTGTATATTCAAAATTTCCATTGACAATTTGCTGCTGATTTGTGGCAGCCAGAATTTCGAATGCACGCTTACAATCGCAATCTTGCTGCGAAGTGCGTTCATAGGGTAAATAATAAGCATTGGGGCATATATTGCATTGGTTTAGGTCAGTGTTTCCACGGCTGCCGTCTTGCCCTTTGGTGCCATCTGGTGCACCAATTCCACCGAAGCCACCTTCTCCCTCCTGCAATTCTATATTCAATCCTGATACATTGTGGGTTGACTGATAGAATAGCCAAAGGTCACCATGCTCCCCTCCCCATCCACCATTGCCGCCACTGGCACCTCTTCCCGCAGCACCGCCCTCGCCAGGTGTGCCATTTGGCACTTGATTCAACGGGTCACAATAAAGTGGTGCTCCATCTCCTCCATCACCCCCTTCTTGTCCCTCGACAACTCCATCCTCTCCATCTCCCCCATTTCCCCCATTTGATTTAAAGGTTGGATTGGATGTATTAACGATATAAGTGTTAGCCCGAACATAAATAAAACCACCAGGTATGCCACCCTCTCCGCCATTTCCGTCGGTTATATCCCTTTGGACTGGGTCTACTGATCTGGTTCCATCAGTGCCATCGCCTCCAGAGGGAGTTGAGGTTCTTCTGTTGGTGTTTCCTCCACCTCCCCCGCCTGCACCGCCTGCTGTTGCACCCGCTCCACCTTGCCCGCCTTTTCCAGCTTTCCCAAATGCAATTCGCTTGCTTGCCAAATCACACTTGCACAAGCCAATATAAGGTGAATAATTGGGAGTTGACCCTTTTAATGGCACCGGTGCGCTTCCACCCTTGCCACCTCTTCCGCCCTCCCATTGCTGGGTAGCAAGGGCTGGGCAGTTCGGGCCTGCACCCATAACTACAATCCAAGATGGGATTGACCTTGTGCTGCCTGAAGGTGTACAATCCCCTAAATCTGCATCTGTCGCGTCTTCTGGATGAACACCGAAAATTGTGGGGAGCGCAACTATTCCCTTACTCCCAGGGTTCACACAAGACGGCAATGGATTTGATGGGCCACCCTGTCCCCCTGAATTTTTTGGCCCACCGGCTTCTGATGCGTCCAATGACCCGCCTGGATTCATCGTCAAAGTGCCATTCACTTTAAAAATGAGGATTCCTCCATGACCCAACGATGCATTGTAAGTTGGCGGGCTGACCTTCGCCGAGATATTTGCGGTTGTGTATTCAGGAATTCGCACTACTTGGCACATGGTTTTCAGTCCTGATAATACCAGCGTGAATGGATAGTTAAAAGTCAATGTATTGCCTGAAACGCTCACAATATCCGCAATTTCATAATTTTGGCTGTTGCAAGGTTGCTTGCCAAAATCTACGATTAATACTTGCTGCCCAGCAGAGAATGAACCTATCAAATTGCTGCAGACTATAGTTGTACTTGTGGTGCCAATAAGTACATCGTCAACCTTTGCATTACCCAGCGCCAGAGTTGTTGGCGTTGTAACCATAAGATTACCGTCTTTGCCATCCCCATAATTAAAAGTGGTGCGAAAAGTTCGCTGGCTAAAGGCTGGCTGAAAACTCAACCCACAAACCAGCAGTAAAGTGGCAAAGGAAAGCTGTGAAATTGAGATTTGATTTCTTCTGAGGCTGGTAAATAGGGGCATCGGCTGCAAGTGTTTTTATAATTTCAACGCCAAAAATACCTCAGCCGAGCCACATTTGGTTCAATTCCCTTGAAAAACTTTCACCACCCCAACTCCCCGAACTTCCTCTTGCCTCGGGCAAAAAACTGCCACACCACACTGCGGCCATACACCCCTGCAGTGCTGCTTCTGAGCGGTGCCCTTGCCTGCCCGCGCCGCTTGCCCACCCATCGGCGCAGGCCGCCATAATAACTGAAGTGCGCCCGCAATATGGCACCCGTCTCCTTCGGGTTGCCTTTTATCAGGGCACGAATGCCTGAAACCCCATCCAGCACCAGCCGAGCAGGAATTTTCCACCACAGCTCGCCGGCAGGCAGCAGTTTGGTGAGCATGATAAGGCTGTTGCGATAATTTCTGAAAATTTTATGCGGACTGCCATAGGTAATCACCGCCCCCCCGACGTGAAAAACAGTCGATTGCGGGCACACCATCACCTTATAACCGAGGTTTTTGGCCCGCCAGCTCAAGTCAATGTCCTCCATATGGGCGAAATAGTCATTGTCGAATCCGCCAAGCTGGTGATAAATCCCCGCACGGATAAACATGCAGGCGCCGCTGCACCAAAATGTCTCTCGTGTGTCGTCATACTGCCCCTTGTCAATTTCGAGTTCATCGAAAATGCGGCCACGGCAAAAGGGATAGCCTAAAAAATCAATCATACCCCCAGCCGCGCCGCTGTACTCAAAATACTCAGGCTGCTTCTGCCACCTGATTTTCGGCTGCACCAGGCCGATTTTCCGGTCTGCCTCCATCAGGTCGATAATCGGCTCCACCCATAGCGGGCTTACCCCCACATCACTGCTGATCAGGCAGTAATACTCAGCATCAATCCCCGGCAGGCTTTCCTGATAGCCATTGGTAAAGCCCCTGTTGATTGGGATTTTAATCAGCCTTGCCTGGGGGAAATGGGTGCAGACGTAATCATCGGTGCCATCAGTGCCGGCATTGTCCACGATGTATAAGCGGGCATAGCTGGGCAGGGTCGCCAAAATCTCGGGCACAAACTGCTGCACCAGCCCCAGATTATTATAGCACAGCAGCACAACGGCGAGTTTTACGGTGGGTTGGTCGGCTGGCAAAATGGTGGCGATGGGGCAAAGGTAAATTCCATGCCAGGCGCAAGCTGCCGACAAAGGCTGACACTTAACAAATCCCAATCAGCCCCCTGGCCACCTAAACTGCTGCGCATTATGCCACAATTACAAGACGAGTTCCGCGAGAATTTCTGCCAGTTTTACATCGCACCTTTCTGTAACCGAGATGCGGCCAACGCCTTTTTCTGGGCCGAGCGCGGGATTGATGCCGAGCCAGGGGCTGCCACCCCAGCCGAAAGCCGATACGCCGCATACAAGGGCCAGCTGCTGCTGCAAATGCCCGAGGTCATTGCCCGCATTGCCGAGATTTCAGAATTGCTGATGCCAACCGAAAGCGAACTCGACGCCAACCTTGCCCTGCTGGCAAAATCGGCCAAGAGCGAAAGTATCCGCCTCCGCGCCCTGATGCAGCTGAAAGCCAAGTACAAAAAAAGCGAGCCGAAAAAGAAGAAAAATTCCCCTAAACCCTCGGCCAAAACCGCCAAGCCTGTCCCTCCCCTGCCCGCTGACCCATTCGAGCTGACCGAGGAAGAAAAAAACGCCTATCACCATCAGCACCAAATCGCCGAGGCAATGTATTATGATCAATTAGAGGAATAACGGGGTGCAATTAACACCTTCTTTAATGCGTTTTGGTTTACTGCATGAAGACGCACCTCATAGCCGCCCTCCTCATCGCGGCTATCATCCTTTCGGCTACAGCATCCAGGGCACAGACTAACTTGGGAATCGAAATCGGCTGGCAGCGTAACGCCCAGTTTGTCGATTCCATTCCTTACAGTTTCCCCTCGCCAAGCAATGTCGGCTTTGCCTTCAGTTTCACCCATCAGGGCCAGTCATCCTGGGGCTACAAGGTCTTTACCACGGGGCAATCGCTCAGTTTATTGCCTGATGACACCCTCTATAATTTGCTGCAGAATGACCTCGGCTTGCTTGGCGCAGGAATTGGATTCCGAAATGTGGCTCAGCTGACCCCCAGTCTGCCAGTCTCAGCTTTCGTTTATCTTGGCCCGCAGATTGGCGGCTCATTCAGGGATGTGTATTGGCAAACCGACCAAAACGCTGGCAAAGCCGAGCGCAATTTTCGCCTGTACTATGGATTTTTCGCCGATTTCGGGGTCGCGCTCCATAGCAATCTCACCAAAGAACCCTGGCTCGGCCTCGGCTTTCGCAAAGGCGCAGCCTGCAGCAAAGGCATCATCACCAACAGCGATTTTCTTTATGCGGACATCAATGTCTATTTTGGGATGAAGAAATAACTCGACCACTCTCACCTGTAGGGCAAGCACCCCGTGCTTGCCTTCCAGCTGTCTCTCTGTAGGGAAGGTGCCCCTGCGGCTGAAGCTTTTGCGGGGCTGGCCTTTTT
>CBDTVD010000104.1:0-6481 GCA_965363965.1 uncultured bacterium | reverse complement strand
GCCAGCACAAGTGTCAAGGCCAGGCTCGATTTGTCTATCGGCACCACATCAGATACTCTGCCCATCTGTATGGCTTTGAAGTAAAAAATCCACGATGCGCCAGTGGCAAGCCCTGAAAGAATCAGGAAAGTCCAGTTCTGGGTTGAAAGCTGAGCCATGCCGCCCGCTTTCCCTCTGGTTAAAACAATTCCCCATGCCAGTGCGAGGACTATGACGGTCCTTAAGGCAGTGGCTAAATCTGAATCCATGCCCTTCAACCCCATCTTGGCGAATATGGCCGTCAGGGCAGCAAATACTGCCGATAACAGCGCGAATAATTTCCACATAGCTCATGCAAAGTAATCGCTTCTGAAAATAGGCCTCTGACTGCCCAATTAACTTTGCCTGGGCCAGCCCATGAGTAAAAATCAGCCCAGCCTTTTTCAGCGGATTAAAGTCAAGTATCAGTCTCTGGTCAGGCGGCGCCACAAAAAACAAAATGTGCTCAACCATTGGAACAAGGCCCTCGCCGACCTTGAGCAGAGCAGCACAAAACCTGATTTTTCCGGCATCCGCAGCTACGTTTCTTTTATCGGCTATCCGCGCAGCGGCCATTCCATTTTGGGCGCAATGCTTGATGCACACCCCAATTGTGTGATTGCTGACGAGTTGAACGATGTAAAACTTTTCAAACTGCTCGGCGATGCATTCAGCAAACCCACCCTCTTTCAGGCGATTTTAAATAACACTCGCCGGAAAATGGACCGCGGCAGAGACAAAGGGGGGCTGGACAATGGTAGATATTCATACCTGATTCCGGGGGGGCACCAAGGAAAATTTGACCGCTGGCTGGTGGCAGGCAGCAAGTATGGCGACCAAGTCTCGCATTTTTGGCGGCATGAACCTGAAATGGTCAAAAATTTCTATCGCAATTTGGGCATGCCGGTGGTGATGGTCCACGTAACCCGCAACCCATTCGATAACATCGCCACACTGGGAATCCGCAGGCAAAAGCAATCGGATTTCAGCCAGCAATTCAAATTTCTTTCTCATTTGGTGAGTGCGGTTGCTGACTTCAGAAACTGGCTGCAGAAAAACCCCGCAGAGCCCATTACGCTGATCGAATTCAGCCACGAGGATTTTATTGCTGATCCCAAAAAATACCTCATTGAAATAAGCGATGCACTGCAGCTGCCCAGGGATGAAAATTGGCTCGAAGCATCTTCTGCAATCGTGCGGAATAGCCCGCACCACACTCGCGACCGTGTTAAATGGACCCGCAAAGACATTGATGCCGTCAACGGCCTGATTGAAAAATATCCTTTTTTGCATCAGTATCGGGGCACAATAAGCACGCCCACTGCATAGTTTTCCCCTTTCGGCAATTGCACAATGGATGCAGCAGAAAGCAAGGACATTGCTGATGAAATAATCAGGGCTTGGCACTCGGGGGCAGACTCTATTTCTGTCAAAACTTCAGGCTCCACTGGGCCGCCCAATATCATTTCGCTTTCAAGGGAAATGATGATTGGAAGTGCCGAGCGAACCAGGCGCGCCCTGAACCCTGATTTGTGTTTGCCGATGCTGCTGGCCATTTCGCCCCGCACCATTGGCGGGTTAATGATGGTCATCCGGCATTTGATCTGGGGCAATCCGCTCACTGTTCAGTCCCCTTCTTCTCGGCCAATGCTTGGCATGCAAGGTCCTTTTTCTTTGGCATCTTTTGTTCCTTTCCAGTTGAGAGGTTTTGATGCCTGGCCCGAAGAAGAGCAAAATGCGCTCGGCACCATAAAAACCATTCTGCTGGGCGGAAGCACAGTGCCCGAAAAAGTCCTCGAAATCGCGCGCAAATTGCCAAGGCCCATCTACCAAACATATGGCATGACAGAGACAGCCAGCCATATCGCGCTCCGCCGTATTAATGGCCCTCAGCCTCGAGCTTATTTCTCTGCATTGCCTGGCATCGAGATAAGTTTGGATGCTCGCGGGTGCATTTGCGTTTCAGGCCATGATGGTCCGCGAACGGTTACCACCAACGATGTTGCCGAAATTCTCAGCCCGGGAAATTTCATTATCCGTGGCAGAATTGACAACGTAATCATTTCAGGGGGAATAAAAATTCATCCGGAATTACTGGAGGGGGAGATTGACAGGCATCAAATTTTAAACCGGCCATTTATGATTGCCCCGTTGCCTCACCCGGAACTCGGTCAAGCCGCCGTACTTATAGCAGAGGGTGAGGCAGACCCCAGCATTCTTCAAACATTGAAATTGGTACTGCCTCGCCATCACTCACCCCGCTCCATCATTTTTCTTCCCCAATTCAGATGGCTCCCGGGCGGAAAAATCGATAGAGGCGCTACGCTCAGTCTGGCGCTCGAAAACACTCAGCTGGGCTGATTGGTTATGGAGGTGGTGCAATGAAAACTACATTCAATGAACTGATTGAAGGCGATACCCCTGTCCTGGTTGATTTTTATGCCGATTGGTGCGGCCCCTGCAAAGCCATGACGCCAGTGATAAAAAGCATCGCCGAAAAAAATCAAGGTAAACTGCGGGTAATCAAAATTGATACTGACAAGAACCCCGAAGTCTCGGCGCATTATGGCATCAGGGGCATACCGGCATTCAAACTCTTCAAAAAAGGAAAGGTAATCTGGGAAGGAAGCGGGGCAATGCCTGAGAACGACCTGATGCGCCAGATCAATCCATTTCTTTAATCTCACAACGGCCGTCCTCGCCGCGGCAATTCGCAACTGGTTTTAAACCTTTCAAAGCCAGAATTGTCTTTGATTAACTGAAACAAGAAAACGCTAAACAAAACAATGTCATTTAACGAGGAGCAAGAAGCAAAGCAGATGGTACACGGCACAATGTCCGACCTCTATGATTTAATCAAGGATGTTCGCACCACCATGCTGTGTACAGCTGGCCAGGATGGTGTCATCCGTGCCAGGCCAATGGCCACCCAAACAGAGGCACCTGAAGATGGCAACCTATGGTTCTTCACCTTTGATGACAGCCGCAAAGCCGACGAAATCAAAACCGACATGCACGTGTGCGTAGCATACAGCAGCAACGATCAGGATACTTATGTAAGTGTTTCAGGACGAGGGCATGTAGTCTATGATAAGGTGATGATGGAAAAACTCTATTCGCCTTTTCTCAAAGCATGGTTCCCCCAGGGCCTCGAAACGCCGCACATCTGCCTGCTGAAAGTCGAAATTGAAAAAGCTGAGTATTGGGACAACAAGCGCAGCAAAATGATCCAGTTTATTGATGTGGTAAAAGCTGCCATTACCGGAAAAGGGATGGACACTGGCGAGCATGGCGTAGTAGAGGGCTAATAGGCTCACGATGGTGCAACCGGCACAATGCGCACCTTTGCATTGCCCCTGTCTTTATATTCAGATTGGGTGCCGATTTGAATGATACCCATTGAAGCAATTGTATTGCTGCTTAGCCTGATCATAGGCTTATCAGTAATTGCCATCAAGCTCAAAATTCCTCAGCCCATCGTGCTCGTGCTGATGGGCCTGGCAATCGCCCTGATGCCTGGGGTGCCCAGCATCGAAATTCCGCCAGACCTGGTGTTCCTCTTGATTCTGCCGCCAGTGCTTTATGCAGCGGCATGGAACACCAGCTGGCCCGATTTTAAAAAAGCCCGCCGACCCATTTTCTTGCTCGCATTTGGCTGTGTGCTGTTCACCAGTACAATTGTCGCGTGGGCCGCTGTGCATTTTCTGCCTGGCTTCACTTGGCCAATGGGCTTTTTGCTGGGGGCGATAGTTTCGCCGCCCGATGCGGTATCAGCTACTGCCATTCTTTCCAGAGTGAATGCGCCGGCCAGAATGAAAATTATCCTTGAGGGCGAAAGCCTCGTCAATGATGCCAGTGCACTGGTAACTTATCGTTATGCAATCGCTGCGGTAACCAGTGGCACTTTCATTTTTTGGCAGGCAGGCCTTGAGTTTCTGCTGGTAGCAGGGGGAGGCGTTGCAATAGGTTACGCCCTGGGCAGAATCCTGGTTTGGGTGCACAACCATGTCCCCGCTGAGCCTGTAATAAACATTGCCCTGACTATAGTTACTCCGCTAATTGCCTATCTGCTGGCTGAAGAGGTACACACTTCAGGGGTGCTGGCAACAGTAACCACAGGGCTTTTCCTCTCCAGGCGATCTAATAAAATTTTTACCCACAACACCCGCATCGAGGCTTATGCG
Source organism: uncultured bacterium (assembly GCA_965363965.1). Taxonomy (GTDB): domain Bacteria; phylum Bacteroidota; class Bacteroidia; order CAILMK01; family CAILMK01; genus CBDTVD01. Next base: position 2,279 of record CBDTVD010000104.1, on the reverse strand, counting down.
GTGTGGGAAACCATGATTTTTCTGCTGAATGGAATAGTCTTCATTTTGATCGGGCTGCAATTGAATTCCATCCTAAAGGGGAGTCAGGAGTTTGACGCATGGCAACTCATTTCCTATGGAGCAATCATCAGTGCAGCAACAATGGGCGCCAGGCTGCTTTGGATTTATCCAGGAACGTATCTGCCGAGGATGCTGAGCAAAAAAATAAGGAAAAATGAACCCGCGCCAAATCCGAAGGCAGTGCTTGCCGTTGGATGGGCAGGCATGCGCGGCATTGTCAGCCTGGCTGCAGCGCTGGCTTTACCTCGACTGCTGAATAACGGTGAGCCCTTCCCAGCCAGGGACTTGATTCTGTTTGTGACTTTTTGTGTCATTCTGGCCACCCTGGTGGTACAGGGCCTCACCCTCGGGCCATTGATGAAACTATGGAAAATTAAAGAGGATGAGAAAAAACTCAAAGATGCAGAGCTGAAACTCCGCCTGAGTGTTGCCTATGGCGCCATCGAGCATATTGAGGCTAACATGAGTTTCGGGCAGACAGATGAGCAGGTGCTGGCTCAATTAAAAAACAAGTATGAGATCAGGGTGCAGAATCTGCTGCACCGCAGCGGTTACAGCCAGACCAGGCTCGATGCCCAAAGCATTGCCCAATATCATAGTTTTCAGGCAAAGCTGCTGAAAGTGGAAAGAGAGATAATAGAGCAGCACAGGAAAAACGAGCGCCACACCGAGGAATTGCTCAGGAACATTGAATATGAACTGGATTTAGAGGAGAGCCGCCTCAACCTGGATGAGGACAATACTTAAGAGTTTTATTCCAACCTGAATTCTCCGATCACAGGGTAATGGTCACTCCCCTTTGATTCAGTACCGACACGGATGCTCACAGGCTCTATCCCCTTTGAGTGCAGCAGATAGTCAATCCGCAAAAAAGGGATGGCACCCGCGTAGGTACTCCCCAGCCCGACCCCCTTCCTCACCCATGTGTCCTCGAGCCCCTTTTGCGCCACCATGTAACTGAATGATGATGGCAAATCATTAAAATCACCGCCCAGCAGCACATCATAAGGCGACCCATCAATGGCGGCCCGCAGCTGATGCACCTGGATGCTCCTGCGCCTGAATCCCTTCATCAGTTTTCGGATGCCATTGCGCAGAAAAATCAGTCTCCACCGGCCGAGCGGCTCAGCAGGGCTGAATTCCCATAATCGCAAGCTGTTGCTTTGCAGGTGCGCATTTACCACCCGGATGATTTTGCCGGATGGCAGCGCCATATCTGCCCACATGGCACCATTGCTGGACGAATCTCGAAATCCCAAACCCCCCGAATTGGTCAATGGAAACCGGCTGTAAATGGCTTGGCCGAATTTTCCCTGCTTTTCAGCGTATGGTAAGTTTTCAGCCACATGGCTCAGGCCCAGGCGTTTCTTCAGCGGCTCTATCACTTTGCCGCGCTCGCCATTTTCGTCATAATAATCCTGCAGAAAAAGCAAATCAGGCTCCAGGTTGGCTATGTTTTCCAGAATTTGCCTGGGGGTTTTCTCATCATCATACCAGCCAAACCCTTGTACATTATAGGTTACAACGCGATAAACTGGCCCCTGCTCCCCGCCCCCGGCCCGGGGGTTAATCGCCAATTCATTCCGCAGCGGAATCAGGCTGGCCATCAGGATAATCATTCCGGCAACCATTCCCCATCCTTGCTTTGCCCAGCCAGTGATTGCCATTGCAAAGGGCCAAACCAGCAGAAAATGCTTTAAAAACAAAGTAAGAAACGCCGGAGGCCAAAAATAATATGGGTCTATTGCCCATGCCGCTGAAGCCATTGCCATGCCGAGCCAATATGGGCCTGCGATTGCCCAATAAATAAAACTCCTGATTCTGCTTAGGCGGGCGGGCATTTTGGCCTACAAATCTCGGCTCGCCCGCTCGAGTGCTGTTTTTTCATCAGCCGACAAGCTATCATAGCCTGACCGCGAAATTTTATCCAGTATGGCATCCACTTCTTCCTGGGTAATTCGGCGATTTTGCTGTGCAGCCTCCCTCAGTGCTTCTCTTCTTCGGGCCGGCCTGCCTGCACCCACCAGTTCCTGCGGCTCGCTTAGTCTGGATTTTGGGCCGTAATGCACCTTTAACCGGTTGCGCTTCGGCTGAAATATGCTGGCTAAATTTCCGAATTTCTCAGTGATATTCCATCCGCGCTTCCGCAGGTAAATGGTGCCGTATCCCAGTGCAAAGCCCCCGATGTGGGCAATGTGCCCCCCGCCGTTTTCACCGGC
>CBDTVD010000103.1:0-6504 GCA_965363965.1 uncultured bacterium | reverse complement strand
TTCTGATTCATCCATCAGTTGGATGCCCATTTCCTCAGCCATTTGCATGGCGCTCCCTTGCGGCTTGTTCTCTTTTCGGCTGGCGTGGGCGGCCTGGTCATAGCACAGGCTGCGGCGGCCCTTTGGGCTTTCAGGGGCACAATCCATAAATAGCAACTTGCCATCTTCAATGCCCGCCACGTCTGGCTCACCGCCGGTGCTTTCCATTTCATTCAGGCTCCAGAGTTTTGCGGGGCTTGACTTCAGTTTGGCCTCGACATCCTCCCAGTCAATGCCCTTGTGCCGAGCCTTGTTTTTGGCGAATCGTTCTTTCAGCGTGGCGAGGAGTTCTTCAGCCTGCGTGGGCGAGAGTTTCTTTTTCATAGGATGGAGTGGTTGAGTGAAGGGGGTATAGTCGGCGGATAGGCGGGCGAAGGAACCATGACAGGATGTTGAGCACCAGCAGCAGCAGGGCAGGCAGAGCCTCGGAGAGGTGGTTTCCACTGGCCACCCAGCTGAAAATGGCCCCAGACATGGCGAAGAAGAACCCTGCATAGGCCCACTCTTTCAGCAAGGCGAACCCGGGCAGCAGAATGGCTGCTGTGCCGAGCAATTTCCAAGTGCCCAGCAGGGGCAGCAGATAAGCTGGGTAACCCAGCCCAGCCATTTTTTCGACCTCTTCTGGATGTTGCATCAGCTGCACCACGCCAGTGGATACCATGCCAAGAGCGAGCCAGAGCGTGGCGACCCAATAGGCGATTTTCTTTGCTTTGCTCATCCTTTTGCCAGCGCTTTTTCCATGGTTTGCTGCAGGGCATTGTGGGCCATGCTGATGCCCTTAGCCAAGCCGAATTGCACCATCTGATCCCTGAACGCAACGCTGCGGAAGACCATGTGGATGCTGAGGCGGCTGGTGGAAGGGGTGAGTTCCTCGAAATCCAGGTATTCCAGTTGGACATCCAGCGGGGTATTATCCATCTTGAAGGTGCGGGTGATTTTGCGGTTGGGTTCAAACTCGGCATAAACCCCGCTGGCGCCAAACACCACTTTTCCGCCGCCGTCGGTTGTTTGGAATTGGTAGGTGCCGTTGATGCGGTTCTCGGCTTTCAGCACTTTGGTGCCCATCCATTGCTCCAGAAATTCAGGCTCGGTGTAGGCGCTGAAGAGGGCTTCCACTGGTAAATCAAACTCACGCCGGATGATGATTTCCTGTTTGCCATCGGGGGCAGATACGGTGGTTTTCTGTTCCATTTCGTTATTTTTCAGTTGATATGTTGCTGGCTTTCATGGTGGCTTCCAGTCGGTTGAATTGGTCATCCCAATGTCGGCGGAACTGGTCTATAAAGGCCGCCGCTTCTTCGATTTTGTCAGGGTTGATCTGATACTTGATTTCCCTGCCCAGTTGTTCTGGGGTCAGCAGGCCGCACTCGGTTAAAATCTGGATGTGTCTGGAAATGGTTTGCCGTGCCGATGGAAAACTCTCAGCGATTGCCCCTGGGGTCATTGCTCCCAGGGCCAGCAGACTCATGATGGCCCTGCGGGTAGGGTCGGCCATGGCTTGGAAAATGTCTCGCCTTGCTTTCATCTTTGCAGCTATTCGGCTGCAAATGTACAGCAGTCATTTGACTGCGGATGGTAATTGGCCAAAAAAAGTTTTCTCGGCTGATGATGGGCAGTTAATACCTCCTCAAATCAATGTATTCACCCTCTAAATGGTCAAAGTCTTTATCTGTTGTAACCAGGGCTGCCTTTAGATAGTGTGCAGTGGCAGCAATCCAAAGGTCATTTTTGCCCATGGTAGTTGAAAGGCCACGTTTCTTTTGGGGGAGTTGATTTTGGCTCCAGCAATCAATTTCTACATAGGCGTCAATCAAGGGCTTTGCTGACTTTCGAATATCAATTACAACAAGCGTTTCAATAACTTTTACCATAGCCTCAATTTGTTTTGCACCCCACGGAATCTTAGCTTTTTGGGTCAATGCCAATATTTCACCCAAAGAAACTACGCATATCATTAGAGTGGAACCTTCATTGAAAATCCCTTCCTGAATGATAATGTCTTTTGCGAGAGGTGTTGCCTTTGCGAGGTGCAGCAAAATGCCAGTATCAAGAACAAACTTGCTCATGCAGATAATCCAGCCAGCAATTCCTCGATTGTTTCATCTCCAGGCCACATTCCAACTATTGCTGAATAATCAGGGCTACGCTGGGCACGATGTTTTTGGATTTCCTGCTCTATACTTCCGTCTACTTCTCCTTTGGGCAGGTAGCTAATGCCATCACTGCCAAGCGATATTTTATCAATCTGCACAAACGCAATGTTTCCAGAAGCATTATAGCTTGCTTTGCCTGAAATTGTGACCTCCTGTCCCAAAAACTGTTTAGCTTGCTCGCGAGAAATTGCCTCAGATAATCGACATTTAACAATTCCATCATTTGCAGTTTTGATTGTCCCTTGTTCGGCACTCCATTCAAATACGTCAAACAATCCAGCGGCAAACACCATCCTCGACTCGGGAATTTCTTTTTCGCGTAAACTCAACCTACTAAAATCTCCTTTGCTGAAAAGAACCACTTGACCGCTGGCAGAATCAGAGATTGTCAGTTGCTCTCCGGTTGAATGAAATAGTTCTCCAAACTTTGCAACCTTCTTCACCAAACTCTTGTCCAACTCAAATCCTTCAGGGTCTTGGCTACCCCCAACTGACGAATTTATTGTCCGCACGGCCAAGCTAATGGGTGTTTCTTGATGAAGTTTTCCAGGTTCAAACAAATCGGGCTTGGTAAACTCAGGAATAGTTTCACCAAATGGGCTTGCCACAATCTCAAGAATTGTCGAGCCAGGTTTCAAACTTTGAATAGTAAAGTCAGCGGCTGCCTTTAATTCAGGTTTCACTCTGCCAGGGGGAGAACTCTGTCCTATAAGGCTTAAATGCAATGCGCCAAGTGCAATCTCATGGAGCGCTGCGAGCAAAGCACTCATCCTCGTGGCGCTGATCGTCCCCTGTTCCTCCGCGATTCCTGACAATTTGATCTGGTATTCTTTCATCCCTCACTGGCCCGATTTTCCCGAAGCGGCCATCGCCCTTGTCGGGTGCAAATTAAGTGCAGTTCCTCTCAGCCTCATTCACTGGTGGCAAAGTCCTCCGCCTCTATTTCGTCAACCCAAATGTAACTGGTGGTGCCATCTGGCTTAAAGTGCCGCTGACCCGACAGCAGAATGCCCTTGCCATCATAGCGGGCTATGCCACTGCGGCCACGAAAGGCACCATAATAACAGAAAGGCTCGCCGTCCTCAGCGGTGGTCAGCTTGAATTCCTTGGCCTTATTATTAATTTCTTTCACCTTACCCGAGACGGTGATTGGCTCCGGCAATTTCGAGTACATCGCCTCTCGCCAGTCATCTGCAAAAGCACCATATTCACCCGTCCAATTGCGGGTATTGGTTGAGCTTGGCGATGGGGCGTACCTGGTTTCAATTTCCCTCGACGGTTTGGCGAGTTCCTTGTAAAACTTCTCGGCATACTTGCTGGTGAAAACTATGCGCTCAAGTTTGGGATACTCTTTCAGGAACACCTCAAAGTCATTGGCTATAGGGTTGGTGATGTCCTTGTCTGCACTGCCTTTGCGCGTACAGCCGGCCAGTACATCCCAAATGGCGATGCCGTTTTCGAGGGCCATTTGCACTCGAGTACTGTAATCAGGGGCGCTGTACTCTGGGCCCTCGAATTTTTCAATGTCATCGTCCTTGTGCTTGATGGCATCAGTCAGCACTCGCCAGAACCAGTTGCCCTGGTGCCCATAGTACTCTTTTTTCAGCAGAGAGTCCACCCCAGGCGCCGTGCCGAGGAATAGTATGGTGCAATTGTTATTGATAATAGGCTCAAAGCACTCGACGTGGTGCTGGTTGGGAGAAGCGGTCATAATAGGGGCGAAAGTAAGGCGGGGGGAGCTACACCTCTGAAATCAATTGCACCGGAAAAAACACTTGGCTCAAGTGTAAAAATCCTTTGTCCGCGGTTAACAATGTCGATTGGTAAACATAAGCAGTCGCTGCAATCCAAAGGTCATTTTTGCCCATCGTAATCGAAGGGCCTGCGTGAGAACCTTTGGGGTGCCTCCGGCTATAGAGGTCAATTTTGACGAATGCGTCCACAATTTCACCTGCTTGAAATTCGATATCTGCAACCACCCAATTCTCAATTGCCTCTCTGATTATTCTCATTCTGCTTTCTCCCCATCCGCGTTTCGCCGTAAGCACCTGGATTTCTGCCATTGTTACCACGCTGAGGAAGACATGTACATCCCCAGCCTTTAGGTCGATTTCCTTACCATCAGTTTCGAGATTTTGCCGTGGAGCAGATAGGCCAAAAACGCACTGGTGTCCAGGGTATAGATTTTCATCCTCGCAGGTCAGCCAGCAATTCCTGCAGTGTTTCATCACCAGGCCATTTTGGCAGCCTTTCACTGGCTGCCTTCCTCAAGCGCGTTTCTTCTGCGGTTTGCTTGTTCAAGTATCGCTCTCGCTTATAAGGCTCGGGCACAAAGCTGGCCTGTGCTATACCTTCTGATATCTTGTGAATCAGAATATGGTCTATTCTTCCTTTGATGTCATATTCAGCCTTGCCTGAAATAGTTACATCGCTGCCCCATAATTTAGCGATGTCAGCAGCGGAAAACCGGTCATCAAAATTGCATGTATAGGCCCCTTTCTCGGTTTGCAGGACGATTGCCTGAGTGCTCCACTCGAGTTTTTCAGCCTTGCCACTGATGAACACCATCCGGGGTTTGGGGATAGTCGCTTCCAGCAGCACAATGGCTTCGATATCTGCTTTGGATAATTCCACCTCCTGGCCTGATCCCTCAGCCGACATCACAATTTTCTCAGCACCGTTTTTCAAACTGCTGCCGAATGTCTTTACCTTTTCTACCAGGTTTCGGTCTAAGCGGTGAAAGCCATCCTGCTGCCAATTTTTGGAATCCTTTACGGCTTGAAGCACCATCGACATGGGGGTTTCATCACGGAAACTCGCATTCTCCCAAAGGGGCAACTGATTCATCCCGGCCAGCGTGTCACTGAATTGCCTGGCTTCAAATCGCAGCACAGTCGAGCCTTTCTTAATATCCGTGATTTGGATTTCGCTGGCTGCCGCCACATCACTGCGCAGCCTGCCGGCCACACGGCTGGAACCAAAAAGGCGAAAGTGAAGCGCACCAATAGCCACATCTTCAATTACATCCAGCATATCCCTCAGCCTGCGCAATCCAATGGCCCCGCTGTCCTCAGCGCCGCCCGTTATCCGCACCTCATACCTCTTGATCATTGCCGCCGAAAATTCTTACTGCAATAATAGGGGCAAAGTAAGGCGGGGGGGAAGTAGATTTGCGGCTTAGACAAATTCCGCAGCAAGTGCAACAATTCCAACTAAAATCCGAATTCATCAGGCCACTCATTCTCACCTATTTGAAAGAGAATGGCCGCAGCCGTAAGTCTGACATCCAAGCGCATATTTTTAAACTGCATCCCCCGACCACTCCACAAGATCTTCAGCGATTCAAAGCCGGAGACACGCGTGCGGAAAACGAGGTTGCTTGGGCATTTGTTTATCTGAAGCAAGCGCAGTTGATTGCAAACCCAGATAGGGCGGTTTATGAAATCACAGAATCCGGCAAACAGTTAGAAGCAGAAAAACACTTCGAAATTAACCGACAGTTTCTAATGAAGTACCCGGGCTTCGTAGAATTTATCAATCGCAAGCGAGATAAGACTCCGGGAGCTATAACCAAGCCAGACCAATCGCTACTGGATGATGTGACACAGGAAGATGATTCATCACCGGAGTCTCGTATCGAGGCGGCGATTTTGGACCACAATGAAGCGCTAAAGACTGACCTGATGAATCAATTGTCCAATATTTCGCATAGAGATTTTGAGCGGTTAGTTTTGAATGTATTGGGCAGCTTAAATTATGGAGTGAGCGATGAACTTACCCAATATTCGCGAGACGGCGGGATTGATGGAATTATTCACCAAGACCATCTGGAGTTAGATAGCATTTACATTCAAGCAAAGCATTATCATGTAGAAAGTTCTGTAGGTCGACCAGAAGTTCAAAAATTAGCAGGGGCAATCAGTGGGAAAGCGGGTGTTTCAAAAGGTATTTTAATTACACTGGGGAAATTTACGGCTGATGCAGAGAGTTGTGCAAAGGAGCTAAGGCATCAAAAAATAGTGCTGATAGATGGAAGAAAATTTGTAGACTTAATGATTAAACATGAAATTGGAGTAAGTACTATTTCTCACTATAAATTGAAGCAATTGGATTCCGACTACTTCAGATTTTAACCCCCCCACTGGCCCCATCCTTGCCATAATCTCAGCTTATGATGGGGTGGAAGAGTTTGATGGCCGCTGCGGTGGTGATAGTGGGCGGGGCGTGCAGCCAAGCCGGTGGCAGTGCTGAGGCGATACAGGCCAGCGTGGCCGGCGGCAGTCTAAACTCAGCGGAGGGGGCAAAAGGCGCG
>CBDTVD010000102.1:0-6530 GCA_965363965.1 uncultured bacterium | reverse complement strand
ATTGTCCTGCGTGCCAGCCATAACCATGTTGATGTTGGACGGGCTGACATCAAAGGCATAAAATTGAATGGTTGCATACCCGAAATTGCTGACAATAAATGTTGGCTCGTTGGTCGTGTTCCAATCTATGGATTTGGCAACGCCCCCATCGGTGGTTACATACATGATAGCTGGGTTGCTTCTGTCATCAAAAATGATGTTGTGTTTGTCACTGTGGATGTAGTTAGGGTTTCTGAAGAAGTCCCCAGCGTCATAAAATTCTGCAGTGCCTGCGGGCTGGTAAAACTGGAACCGTCCATTGACTTTTCTTCCTTCCCAAAAATGCACTCCGCCCATATAAAAGTGGTAAGAATTAAAAGGATCAACCGTGATGATATTATCATAATCACCCTGAGCCTGTCCGCCGGGGGAATTTCTGAACGGATCAAATATTCCAGTGATGCTTGCTGCAATTTTTTCGAAAGTCCCCCCTCCATCTTCACTCACATATATCCCTTCAAGGCCATTGTCAGGATACCTTGCGCATGATAGATAAACAATGTTTGTGTCCTTTGGGGCGATGGCAATTACCATCCGCGTGATTGAAACACCGATTGAAGATTGCCCTTTGCGCACCCAGGTTTTTCCGTGGTCACTGCTTTTCCAAAGCTGAGCAGTTGACTGTGTGCCAGGCTGCATGGCAGCATAAATGGTGGAGCCGTCAGGGGTGCTGCGCAAATCGACGCATAGCGGCGTACCGGATGTGCCTGCCCCAGTTTTGGTCCACGTGTTTCCGCCATCTTCAGTCATATACACGCCTTGCATGGTTGCTGCAAAAAGCCTGTTGGCATCGCTGGCATCTTTGGCCAGCATCATGATGTTGTTCCACGCGGCATTTTTGGCAGGGTCGGTATTTGGAAGCAATGAAAATTCAGGCTCATCGAGTTTTTTCCTGAAAATACCTCCGCCCATAAATCCGCTGTTCAGGTTGCCTTCGGCTGCTCGCGTAAAAACCTGTTCTCCTGTAGAATAATATAAGGTGCCATCGCTGGTTTGCACGAGGCTTGTAATTACCAAATTTCCAACGTCTCGCGTCCCGAAACGCTGCCAGGTAACACCCTGATTAAGCGAACGCCACACACCGCCGCTGACACCGGCTGTATACAGAATTTTCGGGTTATCCTTATCAACAACCAATGTCCTGGTGCGGCCACCCAAATTTGTTGGGCCCATTTCATCCCAATTAAGGAAACCACTGCCGAGTGTACGGGCTGAATTTTGATTGTCGCTGATTTCATCCATTACTGAATAGTAAGCTGAAAGGTCAATTTCCCCAGTAGACAGGTCTGCACGCAACATATTGTTGTATTCAACTGCCCCGCGGATGCCATTCACCGCTCCGCCGCTCATCCCAGAGTTTTTGCCATCTGGCTGATAATCATATGGATTAGCAGAATTCAGTACTCTGCTCCCTCCGAAAGCAAGCAAGGCTGTCAAGGCTGTGCCTGCGCCTATAATCGTAAATTTATTCATTCTTTTTTTCAGGTTGCTCCACTGCATTTTTCCCGCTTGGAGAATTGATGGAATCAATGTTTCAAAATTAGCCCTTTAACCTGGGTTGGGGCGAGTACAAATTCGCCCCTTTATCAACAAGCTTTTTGCAATGCCCGCGCCCTGCCATTGCTGAAATTCACATGCCTCTCACTGTGATATGAACTGCGCACCAGGGGGCCGCTTTCGACATAATCGAAGCCGATTTGATACCCAACCTGCTTATATGCTTCAAATTCCTCCGGCGTAACAAATGCTGCAATTGGCAGGTGAAGCCGTGTCGGCTGCAGATATTGACCAATGGTGAGTACATCCAGGTCGACACAATTAAGCGCTTCCATGGTTTCGTGCACCTCATCTTGCGTTTCGCCCAAACCAACCATAAAACCTGATTTTGTGCGTGCACCCAACTCTTTGGTACGCCGCAATTGCTCGAGGCTTCTGTCCAATTTCGCCTGTGGCCTCACTCTCCGATACAGCCTCCGTACGGTTTCAATGTTGTGTGATATTACTTCGGCCCCGGCATCAGCCACCCTTTGCAGGGCATCCCAGTCAGCTTTAAAATCAGGGATCAGTACTTCCAGTGTAGTGCCGGGATTTTCTTTTTTAACCAGACGGATGGTCTCTGCCCAAATTTTTGAACCTTTATCTGGCAATTCGTCCCTGTTGACTGAGGTGATGACACAATGTTTCACACCCATCAATTTAACTGCCTCAGCCACTCTTTTTGGTTCATCATAGTCAACAGTCTGCGGCCTTCCCGTAGCCACTGCGCAAAATCCGCAGCTGCGCGTACAGACATTTCCCAAAATCATGAAAGTGGCAGTGCCGGCACCCCAGCACTCGCCCATGTTGGGGCAATTTCCGCTTTCGCATATGGTGTGGAGTTTATGGGCATCCACCAGTTTGCGCACGTTGCGATAATTCTCGCCTACCGGCAATTTCACCTTTAGCCACGGGGGCTTTTGATATAAGCGCTGCGGCGGAAGGGGTGTGGCAGCTGATGGGTCAGGATTGGCCATGAAGTATAGGGAAAAGAAAATTTTGCGGAGGCTGCATTGCTCGCACAATCAACATCGCTCCTGCAGAATACAAAAATACTTGAAGAATCAATCCTTCATCTGGGCCCTACCGTGGAAATGGGGTTTGATTTTGACGCTGGATATCGGAATTTTGCCAGATGCAAATAGCCACAGCTGAATATGCTGGAAAATTTAGGGTGAGAAGCATTCACACATCCTCAGGAAACATTATCCAATCAGATGCCCCAAAAGACAATGAAGGCGAGGGCATGGCCTTTTCACCTACAGATTTATGCGCAACCTCACTTGCCAATTGCATGATGACGGTGATGGCCATAAAGGCCAAGAACATGGGAATAGAGGAAATTTTTATGCAGGCTGAAATTGGCAAAGAAATGGCCCCAGCACCCAGAAGGATAATTGCAATCTCAGTTAATTTGACCATAGCTGCTGACCTTGATGAGTATCAGCAGAAAGTACTGCAGAAAACAGGTGAGCAATGTCCCGTGGCCTTAAGCCTTCACCCAGCCATTAAACAACAACTCAAATTTGAGTTTCAGCAGCGCTCAAAAGTTCTTTGACCCTCACTGAAAAATGCGAGGCAGAATAAACCACGTCACCATTTCTTAAAACAATGGCCTGGGGAGATTCATGCCGAACGCCAGTTTCTTCGGCAATAAGGTTTGAAACTTGGCGACTTTGAACTACATCAACCAATTGAATTTCCATTGCAAGGCTCAGCGCCTCGAGTTCACTTTGCAGCGAATGAAGCACGGCAATGCTGATGGAGCACCGGGGTGAGTGCTTGAATACTAAAACAGGTTTGGTAAGCGAAGCCTCGAATACAGCTTCCACATCGTTGGCCGACACAAGGGTGCCCCACCTTTTATCTAAGGGCATGGGTATTGATCAATAAAAGATGGATTTAAGCCTTTATCTGCTCCGCAGGCGCATCAATGCTTCCCATGGCCGGGCAGGCATCGCGATGGCAGGCCGAAGAGCCGAGGACAATTGTGGCCAGCAGCAGAAGGAGGGAAAATTTCCTGATTCGGGACATAACTAAAATATTGGTTGGTGAAATCTTAGGCAAATTTACTGGGCTTTTCATTCTTCCGTGTTTTTGCCCCTTCATATGCCAATAGGCTGCCAATCTTTATTTCACAGGGCACTCAGCAGTTTTTGGCAGTGATGGCTGAAAACTTATCCACAGTAGGAAAAAAGCTTATCGGCCCGATAAGTTATTGTCCATCAAATATTTAGATTTGATAAATGCGCGCTTTCTGGCTTCGGTGTGAATATCTTTTACCTGTGGGGTGCAACAAGGTTCCAAACTGGTTGTCAACTTCGCAATACAATATCATTTCACATAACAACTAAATCAAAAATGGCGAAACAAGAATCAGCCTCCAAAGGGGCCAAAACAGCCACAAAAACGGCCTCTGCAAAAACAGGGGCTAAGTCCTCTGCCAAGTCAGCCGGAACTAAGTCTGCTGCCAAAGCCGGTGAAAAATCAGCTGAAAAATCTGCAACCAAGTCAACTGCAAAAACTGCAGGCACCAAAACTGCAAGCACCAAAACTGCAAGCACAAAAGGCGCAGCCAAGTCAGCTGGTAAATCAGCGGCAAAAGCAAAAACAAGTGCAAAAGCTGCGGGTAAATCTGCTGCCAAGGCCAAGTCAACCCGTACTGCCAAAGCTGATCGCCCTAAGCGCGCCGCTAACCCTGCATTGATGCGCGATGTAAAAATCGGCGACGCACTGCACAGCATCATCGGCAAAGGGCCAATGCCTCGCAGCCAGGCAATCAAGAAAATGTGGGAATACATCAAGGCAAAAGGACTCCAGGCTGGGCGTAACATTAACGCCGACGGAGCACTGAAAAAAATCTTTGATGGAAGAGACCAGGTTACCATGTTCGAAATGAACAAGTACCTGAGCAAGCACATGGGCGACAAAGCCTAACCCTTAGGGTCACATGCGGCCTTGCCGCACAACTAACCGTCAACTCAAAAAAGCCTGATTTCTGCCCTTAACGGGTGTAAGTCAGGTTTTTCTTTTTTTCTACAGCCAGCCTTTCCTCCGAAAATAAAAAGTCATGGCCACAACCCCAGTTGCCATAGCGGCAAGTACCAGCGGATACCCAAGCCGCCAATGCAGTTCCGGCATATGGTCGAAATTCATTCCATATAAGCCCGTAACAAAGGTGAGGGGGATAAAAAGAGTGGTGATGACGGTGAGGGTTTTCATAATGTCATTCATCCTATAGTTTAATTGGTTGGCATACAGGTCCCTCAGGCTGGCCATCCGTTCCCTGTAGGTTTCTATTGTGTCAATTACCTGCACGGTATGGTCATGTATGTCCCTGAAATACATGGCAGTTTCAGGTCGCATAATGCTGTTTTCATCATGCCGCTGCAGGCTCGCAACCAAATCCCTCACAGGCCAAACATGTTTGCGCATCAGGTTGATATCTTTTTTCAGCTCATTGATTTCCAGGTTACGCTTATAGGTTGTTTTCTTCAGTATCTGGTCTTCAAGGTCATCAATCCACTCGCCAATTCGCTCCATCCCCAGAAAGTATTCGTCAACCACCAGATCAAGAATCATATAGGCTAAATAATCAGAGCCGAGATGGCATGCCCTTCCCATCCGGTTCAGGTGATTCCGCACCATCCCGAAGTTGTCGCCTTTCACATCCTGAAAGGTGATTAGCAAATCGGTAGTCAGATATATGCAGAGTTGCTCGGCCTCAAATAAATCCAATTTTTGATTGTACCCCAGCATTTTGATTACGATGAAAATGGCATCATCCATCACATCAATCTTTGGCCGTTCATTTCTGCTGACGATGTCCTCAACAATCAGCTCATGAATGTGGAAATGTTTGGCAATCTGTTCTACCAGTGAGAGATCAAAATTTCCGCTGATGTTTATCCATAGTTTTTGCCCCGCAGGTTCAAACTCAAGAAGTTCCTGGATGCTGAGTTTTTCTCTCTGCTGCACCTCCTTCTCGCAATACCTGAAAACTTCGGCCTGTACATCAATGTACTCCGCTTCAGCATGTGTTTCCAGAATGTCCTTTATGTGTTTCATGCTTGTGAGTCAATTTTCAAGTGTAGAGGAATCGCCAACTTCCAGCCCCAATTCTTGCGCTTTTAACACTCGGCGCATGATTTTGCCCGAACGAGTTTTAGGAAGCCGATCTACCGCTTCTATTTCATCTGGTACACATAGGGCACCGAGTTCTTTTTTTACCTGTGCGCTGATGCTTTTCAGCAGGCTTTCGTCAGCGGTTTCGCCTGCAATCAAAATAATGAATGCTTTGATTGCCTGCCCCTTAATTGGATGAGGCTTGCCAATAACTGCCGCTTCCGCAACCGATCGGTGGCTAACCAGTGCACTTTCAACCTCAGCAGTACCGATTCGGTGCCCGCTGACGTTGACTACATCATCGCTTCTTCCCAAAATCATTACATAGCCTTCTTCATCAATAGTTGCGAAATCTCCGCTGTAAAATTTCCCTTCAAATTCCTGCCAGTATTGCTGATATCGTTCATCATCATTCCAGCAGGTCCTCAGCATACCAGGCCAAGGCCTGTCAATCACCAAATGGCCGATTTTTCCCCTGGGCAGGGAATTTCCCTGGGCATCCAGAATGTCAGGCAAAATTCCGAAAAAAGGCTTGCCTGCCCTGCCAGGTTTCTGGGGAATTGCTGGCAAGGTTACCAGCATGTGCCCCCCCGTCTCCGTCTGCCACCAGGTGTCAATCAAGGTGGCATTTTCTTTCCCAACTTCTGCATAGAACCACCGCCATGCCTCAGGATTTATAGGTTCGCCCACTGACCCTAAAATGCGCAGGCTTTTCATCGGATGTTTTGCCGGCCAGCTTTCCCCGAATACCATGTGGGCCCGGATGGCCGTGGGGGCGGTGTAGAAAACAGAGATGCCATAATGGTCAATCAATTGCCACCAAGCATCGG
>CBDTVD010000101.1:0-6542 GCA_965363965.1 uncultured bacterium | reverse complement strand
GTCCGCTAAATCTTCATCATAATCGTGAATGCTTTTGTTCCTGTCATCAATCATACTCTGCCAAACTTGGACCGATTTAATCAAGTTGGCGGCACCCGCAGCTCGTACAATGTTTTTTGATGAGTAAATAAAGTCGGGGTTGTGCATTTCATCTTTCAACCAAGATCCCATTATTTTCCAGCCATGTTCAAAGGCAATCTCGAATCGTTTCAAAGTTGCATCGATAACAAGCTCATCTTCAATTAGGGTATTATAGGCACGAGTTAACTTCAGTAGTGTTTTTCATATTGAGGGAGTCTGTCTTTCCACATCGAATCACTATAATCCCAAGATTGGAAAAGTAAACATTAAAGATCCCAATTCGTCGCCCAAAAGGTGCGTTTGAAATTGGAAGGCTGGCCGATTCCCAATATATCACAATAATTGATGTAGGCTGACTCAAGCTCAGGCGATTCTTTGAGTTCGCAGTCTTTACTTTCGAGTTTTAGGATTTTGCCAATTGCAGGATTAGTCTCTCTCCCGTCTTTACCCTTATTGGCTTCATGATCCTCAATTGTATTATCCTTATATCCTATAAATCGGGAGGGAGCAAAGCGAGTCTCCCCTGAAATCTTATATGCAATGAGAGATCTCCCGGCCTTTACCCTTTCACAAGCCCATTGTCGAGATTCGGGGTCTGAAGATTGGAGGTACGACTCAAGTTGTTTGAGATTGGATACAATTTCTTCTTTCCTTTGAACTAGTTCCATTTCGGGCGCAAGATAGGGTTGGCGATTCAAAGAATCTCCACTTTGTCCCTTTCAATCTCCGCCAGGATGTTTGGCTCTTCAGTGGTCTCTATGTGGAGGACATCGATGAGCCAGGGGAGGTAGGAATCCTGGAAGGCGTTGCAGAGTGCCAGGAATTGGCGAAAGGACAGTTCTGCACCGCTGACGGCGATATCAACATCAGATCGGGATGTCCAAGTGCCGCGGGCCCGAGAACCGTAAATCCATGCTCGACTCACTTCTGGGAACGATTTCAGGATCTGCTGTATCATGTCCATATGCTTGGCTGATATTCCGGTTTCGATTAAAGTTTCCTGAGTCATTACTTATCGTTAGTATAAAGGGCAAAGAGCGATGTGAATTGCACCAGGGCTGATACATATTGAGAAACAATAGCCTCGAGGCTTTGATTCAAAATATGACGTCCGTAGCCATGGCTTGCCTTGTTTCTGGTCTCAAGCATATCCATCCAGATGGTGGCATCCTCGATTATCCCAGCCCTAACCGCTTGTCGAACTACTTCTCTTGGCGCCCGACTGGTTTCAATTTTTTGGTAAATGAGATAATCGTAAAGCCACTCCCACGCTTGTTCGATAGTCTGCTCGAAACTGTGAATCAGGCCCTTCTGCATGCCGAGTTCGGTGTGGAGGAGGGGACTGTCGGCTATTTGCTGAAGTTCACCGAGCAATATGGCGAAGACGCGCTGTCGGCGAAGGAGGTCATCTATTGTTTTCATTCTTGAAATGAGTCAGCCTCCTCTACGCGCCAGCCAACAATGGCTACATCGAGGAAGCGGCCGAATTTGAAACCAGCTTCTGGCAGAATGCCATATTGCTGAAAGCCGAAATCCATCGACAACTGCAAGCTCTGCGTGTTGCCCACTTCGATTCGCCCGATGATCAGGTGGAGGCAAGCCGGCGCGGCGATGCTGAGCAGGGCCTCCATCAATTGCCTGCCATGCCCGCTGCGCTGATGATCGGGGTGAATGTATAGGCTGGCCTCGGCGGTGGTGTCATAGCCTTTTTTGTCGCTCCAGGGGCTCAGGCTGGCCCAGCCTATCACAGTGTCATCGAGTTCGCCCACCAGGACGGGGTGGCAAAACATGTCTCGATTCCGCAGCCAATTCCTTCGGTCCTCGATGGTTTTGGGTTCGGTGTCGAAAGTGGCCGTGGTGTTGAGGACGGCAAAATTGTATATCTCGGTGATTGCGGGCAGGTCAGCCTCAGTTGCTGGCCGTATGTGGAGGGGCAGGCTCATGGTGCGTCAATTGTTCGGCTGGGGATGGGGGTCCATTTTTCAGGGCGCGGAAAAAGAGCACGGCTCCAACGATGATGAATGGAATGCTGAGCAGCTGGCCGAGATTCAGCGGCAAGCCATTTTCAAACTCGACCTGATTTTCCTTAAAGAACTCAACCATAAAACGCACCCCGAAAAGCAGCATCAGGAAAAGCCCGAAAATCAATCCGCGCGGGGTTGCAGCACCGCGCCGCCTATATATGCTAAGCACAATCACAAAAATGATGACATAGCCCAGGGCCTCATAAATCTGGGTGGGGTGGCGGGCAACCACCATTCCATCCACCAGCATTTCAGGGTCAGTGTCGCGTACAAATTTGAATCCCCAGGGCAGGCCGGTGGGGTGGCCGTAAATCTCTGAGTTCATCAGGTTGCCCAGCCTGACAAAGGCCCCGCCAATGGCAGTAGGGATGACGATTCGGTCCATCAGCCACAGGAAACTGGGGACAGTGGATTTTCGCATGTATAAGGCAAGGCCGATGACGATTGCGATTGCGGCACCGTGGCTGGCAAGCCCCCCTTTCCACACCTGTATGATTTCAGCAGGGTGAGCAAAGTAATAATCAGGCTGGTAAAACAGTACGTGCCCCAGCCGAGCACCGATAAGCACGCTGAGGATGGTATAGATGGAAAGCCGATCGAGTTCTTTCTGCGGAATTCCTTCTCGCCTGAAAAAAGAGGCCATGAAATAATAGCCGAGCATGAAGGCCCCTGCGAACAGCAGGCCATACCACCTGATTTGAAAAGAGCCAAGCTCGAGGAGGATGGGGCTTTGGTCCCAGATGACGGCGGCCAGGGTGTTGATCATCAGCAAGGCTGGCAAAGGTATATGGGGCGCAGGCCATCGGGTTACCTTTGACCCTGTTAAAAAATCCGACAGCATGGCCGAAAAAATTACTCCCCGCCAGACCAATTACAGCGACTGGTACAACGACATCGTACAGCAGGCAGGGCTGGCCGAGCATTCGGCTGTCAAGGGCTGCATGGTCATCAAACCATATGGGTATGCCATATGGGAAAAAATGCAGGCCGACCTGGACAGGCGATTCAAGGAAACGGGGCACGTAAATGCCTATTTCCCATTGCTGATCCCCAAGAGTTTTTTGAGCAAGGAAGCTGCACACGTAGAGGGCTTTGCCAAGGAGTGCGCTGTGGTAACCCATTACAGGCTGAAGAATGACCCCAATGGCCTCGGGGTGATTGTTGACCCCGATGCTAAATTGGATGAGGAGTTAATCATTCGGCCCACCAGCGAGACGATCATCTGGAACACTTACCGGAATTGGATACAGAGCTATCGCGATTTGCCGCTGCTTATAAATCAGTGGGCCAATGTGATGCGCTGGGAGATGCGCACGCGGCTGTTCTTGCGAACCACTGAATTCCTTTGGCAGGAGGGGCACACTGCCCATGCCACCAGCGAGGAAGCAATAGCCGAGGCCAGCCAAATGCTGGAAGTGTATGCAGACTTCTGCGAGCGGATGCTGGCCATGCCTGTCATCAGGGGGAGAAAATCGCCCAATGAAAGATTTGCTGGGGCCGAGGACACCCTTTGCATCGAGGCGATGATGCAGGATGGCAAAGCCCTGCAGGCAGGAACAAGCCATTTCCTCGGGCAGAATTTTGCCCGGGCCTTTGATGTAACATTTCAATCGAAAGAAGGGAAAAATGAATTGGTTTGGGCGACAAGCTGGGGGGTGAGCACCCGACTTGTAGGGGCATTAATCATGGCGCACAGTGATGACCGCGGGCTGGTGCTGCCCCCCGCCATCGCTCCCCTGCAGGTGGTGATTGTGCCGATTTACAAATCGAAAGATGAACTGCAGCAGGTGCAGGAATATGTAACGCCTTTTATGGCTGAAGTGAAAGCGATGGGCATCACCATAAAACTCGATGACGATGATGCCAAAAAGCCAGGGTGGAAATTCGCTGAACATGAGATGAAGGGGGTGCCACTCCGATTAGCGGTGGGCCCGAGGGATGTGGCAGCAGGCACCGCTGAAATCTTTCTGCGAGACACGGGCACCAAACAATCGGTTGCATTTGGGGGCCTGAGCCAAGAAATTCCCAGGCTGCTCAATCAGATTCAGGAGGGCATTTACCTGAAAGCGCTCCGCTTCAGGGAAGAGCATACTTGGAAGGTGGACACCTGGGATGAGTTTATGGAAAAACTGGAGCAAAACCCAAGCGGATTCATCATGGCGCATTGGGATGGAACAGCGGAGACGGAAGAGCGCATCAAGGAAAAGAGCAAAGCCACCATCAGGTGCATTCCGCTTGATCAGGAACCTGAAGAAGGCCATTGCATACTGACAGGCAGCCCCAGCAGTGGACGGGTGGTTTTTGCCCGAGCTTATTAAGCCCTTGCTTCAAGCAGGTCTATTCTGACGGGCTGGCCCACAGCAAGCCCGAGCAAGCCTTTGGCTTTGCCCAGATAAATGGCAATCTCGAGCAAGCCGTGGCTGCCCACATAAGCCACTATTTCACCCTCTGGCATATCGGATGGGTGCTGGCTTATGCCCTCAATTTCCTCTCGATTGACTCTGACACGCAGGGCTTCAGGCCGGCCGAGGCGGGCAAGGTCATAATTTGAGATGTTGGAAATGGCATTGCCGTACCGGTCAATGAACAGAATCTCACCTGTAATGGCGGACTGCTCGAGGATGGGGCGCGGCATGGCAAGGTCGGTGATGGATGTGGCTTTAGGCGCAATTTCCTCCGCCTTTTCACTGGTCAGCAGGCGGAGCGCTGCCGGTGCCATCACCTCCCGCATCGGGTGGAGCAGCTGGGCTGGGCTGGCAGGGAGAGTGCCAACCCAATCAGGCTCCCAATCTTCGCCGCAAACCAGTGCCAGCAATCCATTGTCAGGGCATATCAGGCATCTGTTTCTGATGCTTGCCAGCAAAGGTGGTTTGGATGTCAGAAAGTGGCCTATGCTCGCCAGGAAAACGGTGTTCTCAGGAAAAGCTTCATATGTCTGGCGAAGGACGACTGCGCCCTGCAGCAGATTGTTGGGTTCAACTTCATGGGTGATGTCAATCAGCCTCAGTTCGTCATCTTTGCCCATCAGGTAACCCTTCACCTGGGGGATATAAAAATCCCTGGTGCCGAGGTCGCTGATGAGGGCAATTGCGCGCATATGAGTCGGCAGACAAAGGTATCCCCCTCAAAATGCAGGCAGGTTATGGCGTGGATAACCAAATTTAAAGAGGGAGAGGGGGCTTAAAGAGCTTCGGCCGCAGCTTTCACTTCTTCCATCAGCCAGAGGGGTGTGGAAGTGGCCCCGCAGATGCCGATTTTTTCACCCTCTTTAAACCATCCTGGCTCAATTTCACTGGAATGGCTGATGAAGTGGCTGCGCGGATTGTGCCGCGCACATACGCCATAGAGAACTTTTCCGTTGCTGGATTTCAGGCCGCTTACAAAAAGGATGGCATCAAAATCCATTACAAATTTTTGCAGCTCCTTGTCTCGGTTGCTCACTTGCCGGCAGATGGTGTCGTTAAACTCCACCTCAATTCCATTTTCCTTCATGGCATCGCGGATGGCATACAGGTTTCGGGTATCTTTTGTGGTTTGGCTGAAAAGGCTGATTTTGCGGGGCATTGTGTCCAGGTCAAGTTCTGCAATGTCCTGAAAAACCACACCCTCTCCATCCGTTTGGCCTAAAAGGCCTTTTACTTCGGCGTGGCCATGTTTGCCATAAATGTAAATGGGATACTCTTCATCGCCATGTGCTTCTTTTACCCTGTGCTGCAGTTTGAGCACCACCGGGCAGCTGGCATCCACCAGCTCAAGGTCGTTTTCCAACGCGAGGCGATAAGTTTCAGGCGGCTCGCCATGGGCCCTGATGAGCACCCTTTCTCCCCTGAGAGTTTTGAGCTGCTCATGGTCAATGGTTACAAGCCCTTTTTTGGTGAGGCGTTCTACTTCTTCATCATTGTGAACAATGTCGCCGAGGCAATAGAGATGGCCATGCGCTGCGAGGTGCTGCTCTGCAAGTTCGATGGCATATACCACTCCGAAGCAGAATCCGCTGTTGGGGTCGATTGTGGCTTGCAGATTGAGTGTAGGCATTTCAATGGCTCCGCAGCCAATGAGCAAATGCCAAGCCATCGGCAGTTTTGACAGCGGGCAGCAATTGCCCCCCTACCTTTGAAGCCGCGATAAAATGAAGGCAATCATTCCCGTAGCAGGCTTCGGCACCAGGCTTCGCCCGCACACACACACACCGCCCAAGGCATTGATTCCAGTGGCGGGCAAGGCCATCCTCGCCCACATCATAGACGAGCTGAAGGAAGCTGGATATCAGGATTTTGTATTTGTAATAGGATACCTCGGCGAGAAAATCGAGGAGTATGTGCGCGGCCAATATCCTGGCCTGCGTGCTGAATTTGTGGTGCAGCACCAGCGTGAGGGAATAGCCCATGCCATTTGGATTGCGCGTGAATTTTTGAAAGGTGAAGATACCCTGATGAT
>CBDTVD010000100.1:0-6553 GCA_965363965.1 uncultured bacterium | reverse complement strand
GAGGTGCTATATGGCAGCGGCTTGCGTGTTTCAGAAGCATGTGCATTGAAAAACGGAGATGTCAGTTTTGCGGAAGACCTCATCCTGGTGAGGGCAGGGAAGGGGGGAAAGGGAAGAATGGTGCCCCTTACTCAGCCGGCAAAGTCGGCCCTCAGATTTCAAAAGGAAGGAAATGCTGATGCGGCATTATTCAAAAATGCTCGGGGAGCAGCACTCAGCAGGGTGTCCGTGTATAAGATGGTAAAATCGGCGGCTGCTGATGCGGGAATTCAAAAGGCCATTAGCCCCCACTCCCTTAGGCATAGTTTCGCCACCCATTTACTGGAAGGGGGCGCTGATTTGCGTGCCATACAGGATATGCTCGGCCACGCCAGCATAACCACTACAGAGCTATATACCCACCTCCAAACCAGTCAATTGGCTGAAGTGCTGATCAATTGCCACCCTCGGAGCAAATGGTAATAAAGGATTTTAGGTGTAGTTCTCTTTAGAAAACCGTAACCGAATCGCCTGTTGTAAAGGCATAGACAGCAGCATCATGGTTGAGGTATTTGGAAGTAGCCTCGTATTTTTTTATTGGATAATAAATAAACAGGCAGCTTGCCTCTTTGATGCAGGTGATGATACCTTCAGCGTCTGCCTTGCAGATGGCGGGGCATCCCTGACTTCTGCCGAGCCTTCCTACATTCTGGATAAACTCCTTACTAACATAATCAGCAGAGTGGATAACCACGGCGCGGTCCCTGGCATTGTCGTTCCAACCTTTTTCCTGCCCGTCAATAATGAGGCTGAGGCCATGCTTTCCTGAATAGGTTGTATTGGTTACATAGAAACCAATCGAACTCATGTTGCTGGAGGGAGTATTGCTGAAGTTACTGGCCATGTCATCGCCTGAATTTCGGCCATGGGCGACAAGGCTATGGTAGAGCAACTTGTTTTCATCGAGGTCTATGATCCAGAGACGTTCCTGAGTAGAGGCTTTTCTGAAATCAATAACACTGAGGACATTGTGGTTGATTTTGCCTTCAGCCTTCAGAATGGTAAAACCTGTCATCGCCTTTTGGAAAAGGGAATAATCGAGGCTGTAATTATTTAGCTGGGCAGAATCGTAAACCGATTTGATATGGGATTCAAAAAGCTGGTCTGCAGTTGGAATAACCACGTCCATTTCTTTATGGAACACGGTTTGGAAGGCCGAGAAAACGGTTGAAAAGGAAATGACAAGAAGTATTACGGCGATGCGCATCAAGAAAAATAGAAAGAAAAAAAGTGGAAGAATGGCTGTGTGATGTTATTGATGAAACAAGAATGATGCCAATCTATTTTTAAATTAACTTGTGTTAATCTTGAGGTATTCCTTCTTTCAGCCTTTCGGCATTTTCTGCAACTTGCAGCCCGTCAATGAATTTTCCAATGTTTCCGTCGAGTACATTGTCTAAATCATACAAAGTCAAGCCAATTCGGTGATCAGTTACTCGGCTTTGGGGAAAATTGTAGGTTCGAATTTTGGCTGATCTGTCGCCTGTTGATACCATGGTTTTGCGTTTGGTAGCCATTTCATCAAGGTATTTTTTATGTTCGATTTCAAAGAGCCTGCTCCGCAGCACTTTCAGGGCCTTTTCGTAATTCTTAATCTGCGATTTTTCATCCTGTATGCTGACAATGGTGCCTGTGGGGATGTGTGTTAGCCTGACAGCAGAATAAGTGGTGTTGACCGACTGGCCGCCTGGCCCGCTGGAGCAAAATGTATCCTTGCGGATATCAGCATCCTTCAAATCTATGTCAAATTCCTCAGCCTCTGGCAGAACAACTATGGTTGCAGCGGAGGTGTGCACCCGCCCCTGGCTTTCGGTTGATGGCACGCGCTGAACACGATGTACGCCTGATTCATATTTTAATGTACCATATACTTTGTCTGGGCCCGAAACGCTGAAGATGATTTCTTTAAAGCCGCCCATAGTGCCCTCGTTAAAATCAATCAATTCGGTTTTCCAGCCTTTCAGTTCGCAATATTTTGTGTACATCCGATACAGGTCGCCGGCAAACAGTGCTGCCTCATCGCCCCCGGTGCCGCCCCTTATTTCAACGATTGCATTTTTATCGTCAACAGGGTCATTTGGCAGCAGCATCAGCTTGATGTCTTCCTCCAGCGGAGAAATCTGAGTCAAAATTTCATCGTGTTCCAGTTTAGCCAACGCGCGAAATTCCTCATCTTTTTCGGCACTGATTATTTCGCGGGTGTTTTCAAGGTTGCTGAGCAAATTTCGATAAGTATGGTATGCCTCGACAATTTCGCCCAAGTCCCTATACTCTTTATTGAGCCTGGCAAAAAGGCGCATATCGCTCAGGGTAGCAGGGTCGGATAACTGAGCCTCTACATTGTCCCTGCGATGGGCAATTTCCTCAAGCCTTGCGAGTAAGTCCATGATATGCTTTAATTACAAATCCTGTTCCTCAACGGTTCAGGAAAGGGGTGAAGGTATTTCCCTCCCACTGGTTGAGCGAAAATTCGGCACTGTCCCAAAGGCCAAATGTGTCATAATGCAGCCAATCGCCGAGATTAATGAATTTGCTTTTCTGGCCCAGCGGCAAAGCCATGGGCAGGTGCCGATGACCATAGACGAAATAATCAATGTGCTGAGATTGTAAAACGAAATTGCTGTGCATAATCAGCCATTCTTTGTCTGCACCGAGGAAAATGGCATCGCTGCCAGCTGTTTTTTTTCTGCTTGCGCGGCTGCTGATGGTCGCAATTTTAGATGCAAGGTCAGGATGAAGCTGGCTGTAAGCCCATTGCGCCATAGGATTTCTGAATAGCCGTTTAAGGTTCTTGTATCCGAGGTCACCAGGGCCGAGGCCATCGCCGTGTGCCAGATAAAATCGCTGGCCATCCAGCACCTCTGTTATGGGATGATGATACACTTCAGCGCCCAGTTCCTGGGTGAAATACCCTTTCATCCAGACATCATGATTGCCTGAAAAAATTTTCAGCGCCTTGCCTGAATCGGCGAGGGCAGCCAAACAACCGAGGAGGCGGACATAGCCTTTGGGCACAACTGATTTATACTCAAACCAGTAATCAAAAATGTCACCCATCAAATAAATGGTGCTGACATCGGCCCCCATGGTGTTTAAAAAATTGACAACTTTGGTTTCCCGTGCCCTGGATTGGGAATAATCAGGCGCGCCGAGGTGAAAATCGCTGGCAAACAGCGCTTTCATCAGCGGAAGAAGAAACCGTTATCCAGAATGAAAAGATGAAGTTCTTTGGGGCCATGGGCACCCAAAACCAGGGTCTTTTCAATGTCGGCTGTGCGGCTCGGCCCCCCTATAATGGTGGCTGAACTGGGCATTGCCGCTGGATTTAAAGAGGAAAAGTAGTCAGATAGATCCACTATCAATTGATTGTGATATGCAATGACAATATGGACAGGGGCATAGATAGATGACACCCGGCCCTCATTCGCAGAGCTATCAATAATAATGGAACCTGTACGGGCGACGAGTGCATTGCAATGGGTGAGGCTGACCTCGGCTGTGCGCTGCGAGGTTAGTGGAGCACCCAACTTGTGGAGCTGTGCTGAGAGGGGGGCGATGGTGGAGTGCCAGGGACGGCCATTTATGATTGCCAGCAGCCGATCAATGAACAAATGCGGCGAGTCGGCTGAGTGCAGGTGCCCAAACGATTCTGCAAATCGCTGGGCAAATGCTTTTTTCAACGGGCCGACTGGCTGATGAAACACCCTGGATTCATTATCAGTGGGTTCAGGGTAGGGCTCACTTTTCTGCAAAGCAGCCGCCCTTATGTTTTTCAGTACCCGTTCTCTTGCAGTATGCTCAGCCAAGGGTGGATAAATCTATGGATGAACTGAGGGAGAGGACTCGCTGGATGCAGCACCTTCTGCACGCGGCGATGAATCAGCCAGGTCGCCCAGTGTTGATGCATCTGGTGCATGGCTGATGCCCTCACCTCCGGAATCCTTGAAAGGCCGAGGGCCGAGCAGGCTTTCCAAATCACTGCCGAAGAGAATTTCTTTTTCAAGAAGGACCTCGGCGAGTTTGTTGAGCTGGGGAGTTTTTGCGAGCAAGAGCTGCTTGGTTCTTTCATAAGCCATTTGAATAAAGAGCCTGACTTCCTGGTCAATCACTTCAGCAGTGTTGTCGCTGTATGGTTTACCATACCCCCACTCTCCGGCGGTGTCATTATAACTGATGTTGCCGAGCTTGTCATTCATTCCATAAACGACAATCATTTCGAAGGCAAGTTTTGTGATACGTTCCAGGTCATTCTGGGCACCTGTAGAAACCTGGCCGAAAATGATGTCCTCAGCCACTCGCCCGCCGAGTGTCATGCAGGCGGTATCGAGCAATTGGGCCTTTGTATATAAATACTGCTCTTTAGGCAAGTATTGGGCATAGCCCAGGGCAGCCACTCCGCGG
Source organism: uncultured bacterium (assembly GCA_965363965.1). Taxonomy (GTDB): domain Bacteria; phylum Bacteroidota; class Bacteroidia; order CAILMK01; family CAILMK01; genus CBDTVD01. The sequence continues at coordinate 2,113 of CBDTVD010000100.1, read as the reverse complement.
GGCACAATGCTGACCTTGACGAGCGGTGCGGCATGTTCCAGAAACCAGCCGGCGATGGCATGGCCAGCCTCATGAAAGGCCACGATTTTCTTTTCATCAGGTGAGATGATTTTGTTCTTTTTTTCAAGCCCGCCAATCACCCTGTCAATTGCATCCTGAAAATCCTTCATGGTTACGCTTGATTTATCCTGGCGGGCAGCAATCAAAGCAGCCTCGTTACAGATGTTGGCAATTTCGGCCCCTGCAAAACCCGGGGTTTGTTCGGCCAGTTTGTGGGCATTGACATCATCAGCCAATTTGATGGGGCGGAGGTGGACCTTGAAAATTGCCTCACGGCCCACAATGTCTGGTTTGTCAATAGATATCTGCCGATCAAAACGTCCTGGGCGCAGCAAGGCCGAATCGAGGATGTCGGGCCGGTTGGTGGCCGCCAGAATGATGACCCCTGAATTGGTGGTGAAGCCATCCATCTCAGTAAGCAGCTGATTAAGGGTGTTCTCCCTTTCGTCATTTGCGCCCTGCACCAGGTTTCGGCCCCTCGCCCGGCCAATGGCATCAATTTCATCAATAAAAATGATGCAGGGTGCTTTTTCTTTGGCCTGCCTGAAAAGGTCACGCACACGCGATGCCCCTACGCCAACAAACATCTCGACAAAGTCGGAGCCTGACAGGCTGAAAAAGGGCACGTTGGCCTCACCTGCCACTGCTTTTGCAAGCAAGGTTTTCCCCGTGCCTGGGGCGCCGATGAGCAAGGCACCTTTAGGGATTTTCCCACCCAGGTCGGTATATTTTTTTGGAAACTTGAGGAACTCAACTATTTCCATTATTTCAACTTTGGCTTCCTCAAGGCCAGCGACGTCCTTGAACGTAACATTCACCTTGGTGTCTTTTTCAAACAGGGTAGCCCTGCTTTTGCCGATGTTGAAGAGCTGCCCCCCAGGCCCGCCGCCGCCGCTGAAGCGGCGCATGATGAAAAGCCAGAAAATGACAATGAGCATGATGGGCATCAGCCAGCTGATGATCATGCGGAAATAATCCTCACGGTCCTCAACTTCAGGCTGGGGATATTCCTTTATTTTTCCATCATCTTTCAGGTTTCGGAGTGCCTGGTTAAATTCAGAACTGCTGCTGATGTTGTATTTGTACTGCGGGCCGCCATCGGGGTCGTAAAAAGGCTTTTTTTTCAGAGCCTGATATTCAGGTTTATCCAGTGCAGCGGGTTTGAGATAAACCTCGACAAAGTCGTCATTAACGACAGATAGTTTGCTGACATCACCTTGCTCAAGCATTTCCACCAGCGCATTCCACTTGATATCCTCAAGGCTGCTGCGCGGAAAGAAGTAGGTGATCAAAATGATCACAGCGAGGATTATGTATATCCAGTATATGTTAAAGCGGGGCTTGCGTGCGCCGCCATCATTTTTATCGCTGCTGCCGCCCCCGCCAAACGGGTTTGGGAAGCTGGGTTTTTTTTTGCTGGGCTCTTCCATTTTCTGTGAATGGCTGAAGAAAAGAATTTTGAATAATTTGGCAGTGCGCCTGATTAATTGTCAGATTGATGGCGGGTAATTTCAGCGTCACCCCAAAGTTCCTCGAGTGCATAGAAACGGCGCTTATCGGTGAGAAAAACGTGAACTACAGTGTCTATGTAGTCGAGCAAAATCCATTCTTTGTTCTGAAAGCCCTCACGATGCCAGGGTTTTTCCCTGAGGGTTTTGCGTGTATTTTCCTCAATGGCATCGGCAATTGCCATCACCTGCCGATCGTTGTCAGCGTGGCAGATTATAAAGGCATCGGCGATTTTCCGGTCGAGTTTGGATAAATCGAGTGTAGTTATGTCCTTGGCCTTTTTCTCCTGCATTGCATCCACAATAACGGCTTGCAGGGCTGGCAATTGATTATTGGCCATTGGCTGATGTTGTGTGGCAAGTTGTGGCATTGTGATAGGTTTCGGCCGCCCAGGGCTGAGCGAGCATTTTTTCAGCCGTCAGACTGAGGAGGAAAGATAAATTGAAGTTTATGGTGAAAAAAAGTTTTATTGCTGGTTATAAAGATGATGCCATAAATTGATCGACACTGATTCCGAATCCATCAGGCGAAGGAATAACCCTGA
>CBDTVD010000099.1:0-6559 GCA_965363965.1 uncultured bacterium | reverse complement strand
AGGCGATTGAGGTTGGTGCTGTAGAGCGCGAGCCACTGATACTCGAATTTGGTGGGAAGAAGAAACGGGCTATGGATCACCACACCGAGCATGAGTTTATCGGTGGTGTTATAGGCAATTGCCGGGGCGAGGCCGATGGTGGTTCGGTCAGGGCGGCGGTCAAGGCCGAGCGGGAAACCAATCCGGGGCCATTTGAAGTTCGACTTATCGAAGTAGTGGTAATTGTTGCGGGTGTTGGCATCCCAGGCTGGGGGCAGGGGATTGATACGCACAACTGTGTATCCTTTGTCGGGCAAGCCGATGGAGTAAGTGCTGGCGGCGTTTTTTGCCGCAAAGGCAGTGTCGATACTGTCGCCAGTTCCCAGCCCGATGATGACGGGGGCATTAAAGTCGCCACGGCTGATGAGGTCAAGGGCGGCCATATTGGTCTCGGGATCAATCCGGCTGGTGTGCTGAATTTTGTAATCGAGTTTTTTGCTGCTGCCGAGGAGGTCATCAAAAAACCAGCTTAGGGTTCGGCCGCTTTCATCCTCCATCACAAATCGGAAATCCTGGGGGCTGGGGTGTTTAAAACTCCACTCGCGGTAATATCGGCGCATGCAGCGGTGAAAAGTTTCAGGACCCAGAAACCAATAGAGGTGCTGCATGACCACGGGCACTTTTCCGTAAACAATCAGGCCATAATTGTAACCTGTAAATTCCTCTGCGTTCAGGTCGGCAGGCTGGTCTTCATTCAGTTTGATGATGAGTTTCTGGATATAGGATTCCGAGAGCAGATCGGCCCTGCTGCCGTTTTTTTTGAACATGCTGGCCAGGGATGCGGTGGTGTGGCGGTAGTATTTGTCGTAAAAAGAGTTGATGCCCTCATCCATCCAGGGAAAACGGCGCTCATTGGTGGCGATGATGGCCTGGAACCAGTTGTGCCCGACCTCATGCACAATCACTTCCTCCACGCCGCTGGTTACGCTGATGTTTGTAACCATGGGGTATTCCATTCCGCCGGCGCTGCTCATCAGTGCGCCATCCACGGCAGTGCAGAAGCGATAAGGGTAATCGCCCACGTATCGGCTGTAGTGCATCAGGGCACTGTCAATGTAGGCGTCACTGTTTTGCCAAGCCTCTGCATTCGATGGGTCGAACATGGCATAGGTGATTACTTCTCGGCCCGTGTTGGGCAGGTTCACCTTGCTTTTCAGCACCAGGAAGCTGGGGCTGGCGAACCAGGCAAAATCAATGACCGAATCCTGTATGTATCGAATCGTTTTCATGGCCGTGCCGGCACTTTTGGGCACAGCCCCGCCTTTGACAATGGCATCCAGATTTTCGCGTGTCAGTTTTGCGCGGGCATTCAGGCGGTCTAACTCGCTTTGGGTTTGCAGCACTCCTGTTGCGCCCACCAAAAACTTTTCGGGGAGGGTTATGGAGACATCATACTTTCCGAAGTCGGCGAAAAACTCGCCTTGATCTACATATTCCATGGTGTGCCAGCCCTCATGGTCATACAGGGCAATTTTGGGGAACCACTGGGTTATCTGATAATTTCCTTTGGCTGTGCCGCCCCTGCTCCAGATTCGCTCAGGTAGTTTTTCGGTCCAGTTGCAGTTGATTTCAGCCGATGTGCCTGGGGCGAGCGGTGCGGCCAGGGTGATGGTGGCTACCTCGGTGGTGCCTTCCTCATAAGTCCACTCGAGTTTTTTACCCCCCTGCATAAATGCCTCGACCGTTATCCAGCCGCGCTCGTTTTCGGGTGCATAGTGAAATTTTTTCGATTTCAAAGCTTGCTCACGGGCGAATGCAGTTTTTCGGCTGCTGTAGGCATTGGGCCAAAGGTGAACCTTGAGTTCAGTGAGGGCTGTGCCGCTGTTGTTGTGATAAACAATGGTCTGCTGGCCAGTGAGTTTTTGGCTGGTGGTATCCAGAGACACATCGATGGTGTAATCCACCTTTTGCTGCCAGTAAGCTGGTGCCTGGCCAACTGCCACTGTGGCAGAAAGTGAGATGAAAAGGACGAGGAGGCAGATGAATTTGCGCATGAATTAAATAGGCGTACGCAATTTGCATCCGCATGGCAAATATCCCCCATAAGTGTGCGGCCATGCCACAGGTCTTTCGACTTATTAACATGCTGTGGGTGCAAAAATCAGTTTAATGATGTTATACAGATATCTTTGGCCCGAGTTGGATGCAGCCAGCACTCCGAAATTTTCCTTGTGCAGGGAGCTGAGGAGCGCAGGCTGCTGGATGATTGCAAACGAAAAGGGCCAGGGAACAGAATGATGGAAGAGCCGCTGAATGGATTCGACGAAGAGATAACCTGCCTTGTGGAGCAATGGGAAGCCAGCCGCAGGGGAGATGGTTATGGTTTTTTTGATGCGGATGACTTGGAGCACATAGCTGAGTTCTACCTGGCTGGCCGAAAAATGATCTCGGCCAGTGAGGCATTGGAGTACGGCATGGCGATGTTTCCCTACTCGGCGATGCTGCTGTATCGGCAGGGGCAGTGGCTGGCCATGCGCGGCAAACTGGATGAAGCAATCGAAATCATGAAGCGGGCTGCAGTGCTTGAGCCTGCCAACCATGAGGCGAGGATGGCGATTGCTGGTTTTCTGGATGACCTCGGGGAGCATGAAGATGCGCTGAAGGAATATGAAGCGCTGCTGGAAATGGGCCTGCAGCGGGAAGAAATTCTGCTGCAGAAGGCTTATGTGCACCAGGCACTCGACCAGGACCCAGAGGCCATCGCATGCCTGGAGGAACTGCTGGTTCTATCGCCGGGAAACCTGGAAGCAGTGCATGAACTCGCACAATGCTATCAGGTGCTTGATGGCCCCGCCAGAGGCGTTGCACTGCTGAAGGCTTATACGGACGCCTACCCTGAAGATCGGCATGGCTGGTTCCACCTCGGCATGTTCAATCTGATGGCTGAGGACTATGACGGTGCCGTTGAGGCCTATGAATTTGCCGGTTACCTCGGCCACGACAAATCGAGCTGTGCGTTCAATGTCGGCAACATCCGTGTGCTGCAGGAGGATTATGAATCGGCAGTTGATGCCTATGAATCAGGATTACTTCTGGAGCCGGACAATGTCAACATTCTCTGCCAGCTTGGGGCCTGCTTCAAGCTGCTTGAGCGGCATAAAGATGCTCGGGCGGCGTTTAAGCGTGCCCTGGGCTATGATGAAAAATGTGTAGATGCACTCAGCGGCATTGGGCTGAGTTATTATCATGAGGACCAGTATCCATCGGCCATACACTATCTGCAGAAGGCGGTACGCATCGAAAATGACAACGATGCCATGTGGCTGCAATTGGGCCATTGCTATATGGGCAATGAAAATTTCGAAAGTTGTGAGGCCGCTTATAAAAAAGCCCTCGACCTGGTGCCGGAATCTGTCGAAAACCTGATGGAGTACATCTATAGCCTGTTTTTAAACGACAAGATTGAGGAGGCATTTGCCAAGGCTGAAGAAGGGCTGGGCATGCATGAAAACAATGCTGACCTGCTGGCCCTGATGGCGGGGTTGCTGTATGAAGCCAAAATGCCATATCAGGCCGACATTTATCTGCAGCACGCCATGGCGCAGGACACTGAAGCCGAGGCCACGCTGTTTGAATATTTTTATCAGCTGGAGGAAGATGCCCATGTGCAGCAGGCTGTGATGAAGTATCGGGGGTGAGGGGGTGGCATTGCCTCATCCATGATTAACTTCGCCCAGCCTGGTACAGACTAATTGTATTACCCACTTTTTAAACCAAGTAGACCATATTAAGAAATTGTCGAGTTCAAAAATTGCACCTGCGGTCCTTAGCCAATTAAATTTTTTTCCATCCACTCCTTTGGTTCCTCCAGAACGAGGAATAATTAAGAATATGCGCGATTCGTCGCCAACGTTTGCAGATAATATGAGCCTGCCTGTTCACCGCTGGTTTAAGTATACTGCGGGTTTTTCAGCAGGTTGGGTCAAACAATTACTTCAAGATGAATTGGCAGCCGGAAGAAGGATGGTTCTCGATCCTTTTCTCGGGTCAGGTACAGTCGCTTTGCAAAGCGACTTTGAAGGGGTTAGCAGTATTGGAATAGAAGCGCATCCCTTTATTTATCGAATTGCCAAAGCCAAATTAGATTGGTGGTATGACTGGAAGCGTATTGAATTTCTCGGGAAAGAAGTCCTTAGAATTGCCAAATACAACTTTGCCGCCATTGAGGTGGCCGAAATGCTTGCCAAAGCACCCAAGCTCTTGAAAACGTGCTACACAGACGAAGCGCTCAGTTACTTATTTGGCCTCCGAATAGCTTTCGAGCAGTTCAAATTTGAAAATGACATTGAGCAAAATCTTATTTGGTTTATTATTTCGTCCATTTTACGGCCGACTTCCCATGTGGGTACCGCGCAGTGGCAGTATATTCTTCCTAAGAAAAGCAAATCTAATGTTCAAAATGTTTTCGGAGCATTTGAGCATAAAACTTTACAGGTTGTCTTAGACATGAAGTCAGCACAACAAATTCAAAATGGTAAAGGTTTAGCCAGAATTATTGAAGGCGATGCACGTACTCTTATTGATATACCAGACAATTGGGCCGATTTAGTTATTACTTCTCCACCATATGCAAATAATTATGACTATGCAGATGCCACCAGGCTTGAACTCACTTTTTGGGGGGAGGTTCATGATTGGTCGGGGCTGCAACTAGTTGTGAGAAACAAACTAATTCGGGCGTGTACGCAACAAGTGTCTGGGATTGATATGGAGATTGAAATCGCTTTGTCAAGTGCTAGATTAAATCCAATTTCACTTGAGCTTCAGGAGGTTTATCATAGTTTAGCTAAGGAAAGGCTAACCAAAGGAGGTAAGAAAAATTATCACCTCATGATTGTTGCCTACTTTAAAGATATGGCTGATACTATGCACTCACTAAGACGTTGCACTAAGGATGGGGTGAAAATGTGCTTTGTAATTGGTGATTCTGCTCCTTACGGAGTTCACGTTCCTGTTGATCGATGGCTGGGAGAAATTGCGCTCAATTCTGGATTCACAGACTTTCACTTTGAAAAACTACGTGATAGAAATATCAAATGGAAGAACCGAAAACATAGAGTACCCCTACAGGAAGGAAGGCTTTGGATTAATGGCTAAGTCTCCCTCCCATAAATTTGGTCAGATCATCGGTAAGTTTGTTGAAGATGCCTTTGCGGCGAGGCTGCAGTTGTTTTGCAACGACAATGGACTATACCTCGACAAGAATGGTATTAGGATAGGAAGGAAAGGAAAAAAATTGTCCTGGTCCGATAATTATGGCAATAAACACGATCTTGATTTTGTCATTGAGAAGGGTGGTACTAATGAAGCATTAGGCGTACCTGTAGCTTTCATAGAGTCTGCTTGGCGGGTATACACAAAGCATTCTCGAAATAAAGCCCAAGAGATTCAGGGTGCAATTTTGCCTCTCCTCGAAAAGTATAAAATAAACTCCCCATTTTTGGGGGTTATGTTGGCAGGACGTTTTACCGATGGAGCTTTGAACCAGTTGAGATCATTAGGATTTGAAATTCTTTATTTTCCTTATGAGACGATAATTGATTCCTTTGCTGACTTTGGGTTTGATATATCTTTTGGAGAAAATACAACTGAGAACGAGTTTGATGCTATGATTGAATTAGTGAATCAAATGGATAATCTTAATCTTAATCTTGTTGCTGATCGTATATTTAGCCGCAATAGTACGGCATGTGATAATTTCTTTAGCAGACTAAGTGTAAGTGTCAAAAGGAAAATTGCCTCAGTTCGTATATTGCCTTTACATGGTACTGAAATTTTGAGGCCTACAATTCTTGATGCAATCAATTACATTCGTAAGTCAACAGCTGAAATACCAAATTTGCCTTTTATTCGTTATGAGCTTGTTGTACGATTTACAAACGGAGATAAGGCGGAAGGGAATTTTGGAACTAAAAGAGACGCAATCAATTTCCTCGAGGCAATACAGCGAATTGATGATATGGAGATTAATTAGTCTGTTCAGCTTGATTTGAACTATAGGCCAACCCGGTGCGGCAAAGTGAATCTGCTTCCATTTGGTGGAAACCAGGTGACAGGCCATTGATAACAATCATCGATGCAATGGGCCGCCAAATCTCCCCGACGATAACTTGGAACAATGGGCAGATTTTGATCTCCCCTGCAGGCATTCCTTCGGGCATCTACATTGTGAAACTGGTGAGTGCCGGCAGGCTGCACATTGGCCAGCTTGTGGTGGAATAAGAAAGAAAAAATGTCTCTGCTATACTTTATTGCAGATGCAATTTTTATTATTTGTGTCGGGTTGATTTGGGGATGCCTTGAGCCCATTAGAATTTTCAAGTTTTACGTTAGGCCAAAACACCTGAAGGTTTTCCCCAATACATGTGCCCGCTGATGGCCATTTTTTGACATGGGTTTATTATCTTTGCTTGCAGGAAACAGTCCACAGCCTATTTTGGGACCAATTCAAAAATTGATGTCGGCGGGTGGCCGTGCATGGGTGATTCGGTTGTTTTTCTGCCTGATTCCTTTTGGTTCA
>CBDTVD010000098.1:0-6577 GCA_965363965.1 uncultured bacterium | reverse complement strand
CGAGCAGGGCCCTGGCTTGATGAATGTCCATATCATTTTTGCCCAGATGAACTGCAGTACCACTTTTAAAAGCTGCACTGACATCATCATTAATGCAGAGGTGAAACCCAGAGCCTGAGAGTTTGGCGATTGCCGCGGGCAGTAATTCAGGCCTGTTCTTGAAGCGTAACTGAATCCATTTCAGGCCACGTTCCCCCATTGCTGTCAGAAATTCTATTTTTTGTGGTGAAGCCCACTCTTCATCCACAATAAGCATGAGTTTTGGGAATGCGATTTTTTTCGATTTTTCAGGCTCACCGTTGTCAATGTAATACTGGGTTGCGTTCTGCGCAGCAATAATGGACGAAGAAATAGCCGCGCCGTGGGCGAGATTTGCCAGCAATGCCGAACTGTACACGCAACCCGTGCCGTGCCTGCTGAGACCATTCTGAAAGTCAATAGAAAACCTGATCGAATCAGAAGAGTGCGGCAATATCCACTCGTCCACAGCAGATTTGCCGTCCGAATCCTTAGATTTTATGATGACATGGTGCATTGTGCTTGAAGCATCAACACCTGTGGGCCACCATGTTGGGTCAGATTGATCAATTATCCCAAGAATCTTAGCCTCACCCTTGTTAGGGGTGAGCAGTAGGGGGGGCAGCCACAGTTCTGCCATGAGCTTTTTAAACTCGATTACCTCCTGCATGGAATGAAACTCGAAACCTGCGCTGGCCCCAATAATGGGGTCTATAATCACCCACCGAATGTTTTTTGCCTTCAGGTAACTTAAGGTTTGCCTGAGCATCTCAGGCCACTGGATCAGTCCGATTTTGGCATGGCTGATTTCATTTTCCATAAAGAGCAAATTCAGCTGCTCCTCAATCTGAGCCCAGGGGAGGTATGTGAGCGTTGAAAAGGTGCTGCTGTTTTGCGCGGTTATGGCAGTGATTGCAGCGACACACCTGCAGCCGGCTGCTTCCATCGTCTGAAAATCTCGCAATATCCCAGCACCACCACTGGGGTCGAAGCCGCCTATAGTGAGGAGTGCACTCGGGCGCGGCATTTTTTCAGCACTTCTTCCACCACTGCAATAGGGTCTTGATTTTCCCAAACTGCCCCCATCAGGGCACAGCCATGCAGGTTGGCTTCTTTCAGCGGGATAACTTTCGATGGATCAACACCCCCAAGGGCATAAACTTCATATTTGGTTTTGTCCATTGTATCCTGTAGTCTCCGAAGGCTGATATTTGATTTATGGCCTGCTTTGGAAATACTGTCGAATACGGGGGAAATAAATACGTATGAAAAAAGTGACTTGTGGTTATGGGTGAGGTCAAACAAATTATGAAAGCCCGTACTCACCTGCAGATTTGGTTTGATGGTTTTCAGCCACATCGCGGGCAGTATGCCAAAAAAGAAACTTTTGCGCAGTTCGTGTGTCAGATGAATGCCTTTAATTCCAAATTTGAGGCAAAGACTGTGGTGCTGATGGATTACGGTAACCCTTCGCACTGCAGGCGACAGTTTTTTAAGATATTCAGAGAGTTTTCGGCGGCCATATCCAGGCTTTCTGACATGAATGATGTTGATGCCCATCCCCACCATTTGTTCAAGGAGCTGATGCTCCTGCGGATGGTCAGTCGGCATGGTGAAAACAACTGGTTTGATTTGCCCCCGATGCATGGTCTTCAGTTAAGCATAAATTTCGGCACCCTTCTCAATGAATTCGGCAGCCTTTTCTTCTAATCCCTTGTCTAGACCATTTTGTTCTGTAAGCCCGAGTGCCCTGGCGTATTCACGAACTTCCTGGGTTATTTTCATGCTGCAGAATTTGGGCCCGCACATAGAGCAAAAATGGGCAACTTTGGCACCATCAGCAGGAAGAGTTTCATCGTGAAAGCTAAGTGCAGTTTCAGGGTCAATGCTCAGGTTAAACTGATCTTTCCAGCGAAAATCAAATCGGGCTTTGCTCAGCAGATTGTCCCGGTATTGCGCCCCTGGAAAACCTTTGGCCAGGTCGGCTGCATGTGCAGCGAGTTTATAGGCCATTATTCCCTGGCGCACATCGTCTTTATTGGGCAGCCCCAGGTGCTCTTTGGGTGTTACATAACAGAGCATTGCGGTGCCATACCACCCGATCATTGCGGCACCAATTGCACTGGTGATGTGGTCATAAGCGGGGGCAATATCAGTTGTTAATGGGCCGAGGGTATAAAAAGGTGCCTCACTGCAAACCTCCAACTGCCTCTCCATGTTTTCCTTGATCATCTGCATGGGCACGTGGCCAGGCCCTTCAATCATGGTTTGCACATTGTGGCTCCAGGCGATTTTCGTCAGTTCGCCGAGGGTATCCAATTCGGCGAATTGTGCCGCATCATTCGCATCTGCAATCGAGCCTGGGCGCAGGCCATCGCCTAAAGAAAATGAGACGTCATACGCTTGCATTATTTCGCAGATTTCGTTGAAGTGTGTGTAGAGAAAATTCTCTCTGTGGTGTGCAAGGCACCATTTAGCCAGTATGCTCCCCCCTCGGCTGACGATCCCAGTAAGCCGTTGTGCCGTCAGCGGAACATATCGCAGCAGTACACCGGCATGGATGGTAAAATAATCTACACCTTGCTCAGCCTGTTCTATCAAAGTATCTCGATACAGCGCCCAAGTGAGGTCCTCGGCTTTGCCCCCGACTTTTTCCAGCGCCTGATAAATGGGTACAGTCCCGATTGGCACGGGGCTGTTTCTGATGATCCATTCCCTTGTTTCATGAATGTTGGCACCTGTGCTCAGGTCCATTATGGTATCAGCGCCCCAGCGGCATCCCCAAATGGCTTTTTCCACCTCTTCCTCAATGCTTGAGGTTACAGCAGAATTGCCGATGTTGGCATTGATTTTTACCCTGAAGTTTCGCCCGATGATCATAGGCTCGCATTCGGGGTGATTGATATTGCTGGGAATGATGGCGCGGCCGCGAGCTACTTCATCACGCACAAATTCAGCAGTAATTGATTTAGGTATCGAGGCGCCGAAACTTTCGCCTGGATGCTGCCATGCCAGTTGCGGAAAGTTTTCGGCAGTAACATTCATCATTGCATTTTCACGCGCAGCGATATATTCCATTTCGGGAGTAATTATTCCCTGCCTGGCATAGTGCATTTGACTGACATTTTTGCCGATGGCTGCCCGACGGGGCAATGGTTTGTTAGGGAAACGGAATTGTTTCACCCCTTTGTCATTCATCCGATCATTTGCAAATTGGCTTGTGTCACCTGGTAATACCTCCGTGTCACCGCGATCCTCAATCCAGAGGGACCTCAATCTTGGAAGCCCAACCGAGATATTGATATCAGAATTGGGGTCTGTGTACGGCCCGCTGGTATCGTAGGTAGGTATGGCAACAGGTTCTCCGCCCGCTCCATCATGGATTTCAATGGCCCGCATGGCAACCTTAACCCCTTTTGAAAGGCCTGCCTCTGCATATATTTTTTTCGAGCCTGGCAGCGGGTCGCGGGTAATACCGCCTGCCTTTGGCATGTCCTGATTTTTTTTCATTTACGTGTTGATATTCCGGCTATCAGCCACCTTGAGCTGCCTGTATAATAAGGACATTGTCTCCATCATTCACTTCAGTTACTGCCCAAAGTGAACGAGTTATGACTCTGCCATTGAGTGCAACGGCTGTCGCAGGCAAACTGTCTGCCCTCTCTCTCTTTAAAAGTTGAGTCAAGATAGTCGTGCCCTCCAATTGCTTGTCAACGCCATTTATAAGAACTGTAATTGATTTTGCCATTGTCAAATCCACCCAGCAACAATGGAGCAGAATCAAGGAAAACGGAATGGGCGATTTGATACTTTCTCTTCGGCTGCATTATCAGCATCAGATGCAAAGGGTATCATCTCAGCCGCTGATTGCGGCACCCCCAAGTTATTCCCGATACCGCAATTGCGGTGCTGGAGTTGCGAATTTAAGCATCAGCCGCAGGTTCCCCTTGTCCACGATGAATAAACAGATAATAAATGGGGATGCCAAGTGCAACCAACCCGATACCCAGCAGGCTTATCTGGGTACTGTAAATGATGAGTGCAATGGCGACTGCCGCTGCTGAAATGATATAGAGTGCGGGCAAAATGGGGTAACCCAGCGTCTTGTAAGGCCTGGGTGCGTCTGGCAACTTCCTCCTTAGGATGAAAACCCCTGCTACTGTGAGGATATAAAAGATCAGCACTGCGAAAATCACATAGTCAAGCAAAGCATTGTATCCCCCGCTGAATACAAGGGCACATGCCCAAGCCCCTTGCATAGCCAATGCCCAGGCCGGCACTTCGTGCTTATTCAATTCTTTGGCTTTTGGCAAGAATGCACCCTCCTTCGCCATCGCATAAAAAACTCTACCGCCGCTCAGTGTCAAACCATTGATGCAGCCAAAAGTAGAAATCATGATGAGGATGGCAATCGCTGCTTCACCGCTCGGGCCCATCAGGCTGAGTGCCAGTGCGGTGCCAACCCGTTGGTCGGGAGCATTGCTGATTCCAATCGGCCCCAGAATGGCCAGGTAAATTATGTTCAGCAGCAGGTATAAACTGATGACCCCTCCTACGCCATAAATTAATGATTTAGGGATGTTCCGTTCCGGATTGATCGTTTCGCCAGCTGTGAATGTTACGCTGTTCCACGCATCGGCTGAGAATAACGCGCCCACCATTGCCGTCAGAAATATTCCGAGCGTCAGTGGCATAGCGGTTTCAAATTTTTGCTGAGTTTGGACTGGAGAATCGGTTGCCGCCCAAACAATCAAGCCAGCGATTACCAACAGGGCAAGGGCACCGATTTTAGTGATTGTAAAAACATTCTGCACTCTTGCTCCCGATTTTACTCCTCTGAAATTTGTAAGTGTCAGCAGCACTATCACCCCCGCACCCAGCAATTGCTTGGCATTTATTCCGAATTCCTCAGTTCCAATCAAGTTCCCCGTGTTGAGCTGAGGGATGAGGACACTGGTGAAGTTGGCAAATGCAACTGCTACAGCTGCAATTGTACCGGTCTGGATGACCGTGAAAAAACTCCAGCCATAGAGGAATGCAATCAATCGGTTATACGCCTCTCGCAGATAAACGTATTGCCCGCCTGCCTTGGGCATCATGCCAGCAAGTTCCCCGTAAGCAAGGGCGGCGAAGATGGTCATCAGGCCAGCTGCCAGCCAAACCCCCATCATGGCTAAGCCACTGCCTACCTGTGTTATGATTTTTGCAGATACCAGGAATATCCCCGACCCCACCATGCTGCCCATGATGAGCATGGTAGCATCCAGCAGGGTGAGCTGCTTATGTAATTTTTTCGGATTTTGCACGCTTCAATGTAGGCGTGCAAAGGAAAGCCCTAAACTGTCTTGTTGATTTCGGCAATGTGATTTCTTTTGAATCGCTGCATCAGGATAAAAGAACTGATTACACCGCCCACCATCACCTCAGCAATGCCGAGGATGGCGAAGAACATTCCTGAAGGCTGAAAGCCGCCGAGCGTTGGCTCAAGGGGAATCACTTTCCGCAATTCGGTCTTGGTGGTTTCATCCATGCCGCCATAGATAAGCAGAAATGCCCCGTACAGCAGCGCGCAAGCTATGCTGCCCGCCAAGCCGATACCGAGCCCCGGAAGATAACTTATCCTGTCTCTGTGCACGCGGTGGCGAACCTCATTGTAAGCCAGATAAAGAAAGATAAACAAGATTAAAATGTTAACAGCCCACAGACCTGACACATCCAAAAGCCCAGTGGCCCGCAAGATGAAAAAATAAATGATGATGCCCGCCCCTGCCAGCAAGCCATACTTGATGCCAATATTTCTCGGGTTTAAACTGGTGGCCATAATTTGTTTCTTTTCTGGTTTTCAGGGTATAAAGTCAAGTGATGATAAATGTTCGGCAGCGGGGCATTTTGCATCAGATGCTTGCTTGCCGAGCTGAACCCTTTAAAAGGCTTGGAAAGGCTTTCGTTTGTCAAGTTTTATGTCTTTCAGCGTATTGGCTTTGATGCGCAGGCTGAACACATAGCTTTTATAATAGCCAATTGGCAGCCATTGAAAGCTCAGCACCCAGCAATGCAAATCGCAATCAATGTTGATGGTGGTATAACCAACCTCTTTGGTCTTGAGGTTGTAATTGGTTGTGCCCCCGAGGTGCCAGCGCGGGGTAATCTGAAATTCCCCGCCGAGGTTTAAAACCTGAGTGATATTTCTCTCCAGCAATGGTTTGTTGTATTCCAATGCGAACCCTGCATTCATGCTCCAGGGAATGTTGGATGGCTGAAAGCCGCCCCCCAGCTGATAATCACCCATGCTTTGGTCAGCAACTTTTTTGGCTTTGCTCCTGAATGTGGTGCCAACAGTGAGATTGGCTCGGGTGATCTGTCCGAGGCCCTGTCCGTTTTTGATGGCTAATTTGTCAACGAAGCTTGAATCTTTTTTGCTTAGATAATATGGATTCACATTCACCTCTGAACTAAGGTTGAATTTGCTGGCTATAACAGTTGCTGCATTCATCCGCAGCGGAGCCAGTTTCATGCTGTCGCGCAGAAAATTGTATGATGAGGCAAAATTCAACTGGTC
>CBDTVD010000097.1:0-6580 GCA_965363965.1 uncultured bacterium | reverse complement strand
AGGAGGGGGCGATGGGACAATCAATCGGGTTGGGAAACATACCATAAAATCTGAGCACCCCATCAGCATTCTGCCGATGGGTTCAACCAACTCAATCGCCAAAAACCTGAATGTTCCCATTGATATTGCGCCAGCCCTTGATGTGGCATTTAATGGAAAGGTGGCGTCCATTGACTATCTGCTTGCTGATGGCAAACTGTGCCTCCATACTTTGGATATGGGGTTCAATGCGGCACTTGTGAAAGAATTTGACAGCATCAATCTCAGGGGGAGAATCGGGTATTTGATAAGCATGTTCAGGATTCTGACCAAATACAAAGATTTCAAATATCGCCTTCATATAGACGGCGAAAAGAAAAAAGGGCATGCCTTCCAAATTTCAATCACCAGCCTGCCCAAACTGGGGAGCCAGGTTTGGATTAACCCAGGCGGGGACATTGATGATGGAAAATTTGAGGTGGTGGTTATCAAGCCATATCCCTGGCTTGCGCTCCCAAAAATTCTGATACAGTTGATTTCAGCTAAACTGCACAATTCGCCTTATACCAAAACTTATGCCTGCACCCATGCCATAGTTGATAACAGGCACCGTGCAGCCATACACATTGACGGTGAGCCCATGGAATTACCCGAAAAATTTAAGGTAGATTTAATTCATAAAGGATTCAAAGTCAGAGTACCATTGACAAATTTGCCAGAGACACTCGGCTAAAGATTCTTGATTTCCTCGACCAATTTGTTGAGCGTGGCTTTGGCATCACCAAAAAGCATTCGAGTGTTTTTGCCATAGAACAATTCATTCTCAATGCCGGCATAACCCTGAGACATACCCCTTTTGAAGACGATTACAGACTTTGATTTATCTACTTCAAGAATGGGCATTCCATAAATTGGGCTATTCTTATCGGTTTTTGCTGCGGGGTTGACCACATCGTTTGCACCGATGACCAGGGTTACATCAGCATTGCTGAATTTTGGATTTGCCTGTTCAAGTTCAAGCAGCTTTTCATATTCCACGTCAGCCTCGGCAAGCAAAACATTCATGTGGCCAGGCATGCGGCCCGCAACAGGATGAATGGCATAGGTGAGGTTTACCCCAGCATCCTCAAGCACTTTTTCCAGTTCATGGCAGATGTGCTGGGCCTGGGCAACAGCCAGGCCATAACCCGGCACCACCATCACTTCTTTGGCATAATTGCAGAGCATAGCCGCCTCCTGGATGGACACTTCTTTGATGGCACCATCCACGGCAGAGCCTGTGCCTGAGCCGCCGGGTTTGGCTGCCCCGAATGCACCCAAAAGCACATTGGTCAACGAACGATTCATTGCCTTGCACATCATAACGGTGAGAATGGTGCCTGCTGACCCCACCAGAATGCCCCCTGTCAGCATGGGCATATTGTTATATAGAAAGCCGCCCAGGGCAGCTGCTACCCCAGTAAAACTGTTCAGCAGCGAGATTACCACTGGCATATCTGCACCCCCGATGGGGAAAACGAACAGCAGCCCGTAAATTACTGACAGCCCAATCAGCCCATAAGCAAGTGGAATTGAGTAATAGGAACCTGACAGTATGTAGATGCTGAGGGCGGCAATGGCACCCAGCACCACCATATTGACTACCTGCTGTGCTGGCAGCACCCGATCCTTTACTTTGCCTTCCAGCTTTCCATATGCCAGCATGCTTCCTGAAAAGGAGACCGTACCAATGATGATCCCCAGTATTATGCTCAGGCCTTCGCCCAGGGGTGCATCTGGCTGTAAATGGCCGAACTCCATCAGGCTGATGATGGCTGCACAAATGCCACCCATCCCATTGAAAAAAGAGACCATCTGCGGCATGGCAGTCATGGCGACTCGTTTTGCCATTAATGTTCCGATAAAAGAACCAATGGCTAATGCCCCCAGAATCAAGGGTATGTTTCTCAGCGGAAGTTCGTCTGCTCCCTGCCTGTACAGCATCAATGTGGCAGCAATCGCAAGGGCCATCCCGAAGGCTGCAATCAGGTTCCCGCGCTTGGCTGCCTTGGGGTTGCTGAGCATTTTGAGCCCCAGTATATAGCTGACTGATGCCAGCAAGTAACTGATTTCCAGTATTGAATTCATTTTTTGCCTTTCTTTCGGCTATTGAACATGGTGAGCATTCGGTCGGTAACCACAAAGCCACCGACTACATTCAGGGTGCCTACCAGCACTGCAAGAAACCCGAGCACAAGGGCTACATAATTGTCGCTTTCTGCCTTGCCTGTAACTATGATGGCGCCGATGATCACAACACCATGGATGGCATTGGCCCCGCTCATCAGCGGAGTGTGCAGAACGCTGGGTACATTGCTTATTACCTCTATCCCCAAGAATACCATCAGGATGAGAATGTAGATCAGCTGAATGTTATCGGTCAGAAATTCAAGCATTTACTTTTTGATTTTGGAGGGTTTGAAGAACACGGGCATTGACAATTTTGCCATCGCGGCAAATCAGTATGGATGAAATGATGTCATCATCCCAGGGAATACTGAACTCGCCTTTGTTAAAAGCAAGTTTCAGCAGATTGATCAGGTTTTTGGAATATAGCTGGGTGGCATCGGCTGCTTTTGCATTCAGGATGTTAAGCGGGGCCATCAAGGTAACTCCGTTGACATGAATTGTCTTTCCGGGCTGGCTAAGGGCAGCGTTGCCCCCAGTTGGTGCAGCCAAGTCCACAATAACAGCACCCGCCTTCATGGCGCGAATGGTGCGTTCTTCAATCAATAGGGGAGCAGCCTTGCCTGGAATTTGAGCAGTACAGATTATCACGTCAGCTTTCACTGCTTTGGCATGGATGGTGTCGCGCTGCTTTTGCTGATATTCTGCCGATTGCTCAATGGCGTATCCGCCTGCCCCTGCCGCCTCCTTTGCCCCTTCGATATCTACAAATTTCCCCCCCAGGCTTTTCACTTCTTCCTTGGCAGCCTTGCGCACATCGAAAACTTCGATAGAGCCGCCGAGCCTTTTTGCGGTGGCGAGTGCCTGCAGCCCTGCCACCCCTGCACCTATAATAAGAACCTTGCAGGGAGTGATGCTGCCTGCTGCAGTCATCAGCAGCGGGAATAGTTTTGGCGATTGTGCAGCAGCTTCAATTACAGCCGCATATCCCGCAACAGTAGCCATGCTGCTGAGCACATCCATAGATTGAGCTCTGGTGGTGCGGGGGATTAATTCAAGTGCAAAGGCTGTAATTCCTCTTTCCGCAATCATCTGCACCCGCTCAGGCTCTCCCAGGGGATTCAGCATCCCAATAAAAATGGAATTTTGATTTGTTGGCAGCCAGTCATCAGGAAAATTGATTCCAAGCAAAATTTCGGCTTGGCCCAGCACTTCTGCCCTGGTTAAAACTTCTGCACCAGCACTCTGATAGTCATCATCACCAAAATAGAGCGTTTCACCTGCCCCTTTTTCAACCAGCACTTTCGCCCCCAGCCCGACAAGTTCTTTTACCGATGCAGGGCTTTGCGCCACTCGCCTTTCTGGCAGACTTTCTTTCGCTATTCCAATTATCACCATACTGTTCAAATTCTATTTCTTGCATTCGCCTTTTGTCCAATGCTTTACGCCGGCTGCATCAGCAACGCAGGGGTTACTGTACGTTTCGCCATCGCACCCGCAGACAGGGTCAAACTCAAGCGTACAAATTGCATCTTTTTTTGCTGTACCCTTGCAATCAGAGTCAATTTCTTTGGTACAAGCCGAAAGGCAAATGACAGCGAGGGCCAGCAGAAGTTTCATTCGGTAAAATTAGTTCAGCACCTTACACTGCGTGCAGTGCATCACCACAATAAACTCAAACTCACCATTTTTTCATCATTTGATTTTGCATATTCATTCTTGGCATTCACCTTCCTCCCAATGCTTTACCCCAGCCTTTTCAGCTTAGAATGGATTGCTGTAGGTTTCGCCATCGCATCCGCAAACTGGGCGAAGTTCCTTGGAACACCCTTTTTCGGTACTTGCTGGGCCTTTGCAATCGCTGTCGATTTTCTTGGTGCAGCCTATGGTTGCCAATAAACTAAGAATGAGGATGACACCCTTCATTCAGTAAAGGTAAATCGCTCGACTAATCTGGACTGTTTTCCGTCAGTTACTTCAACAATGTAGGTACCAGGACTAAGCTGACTAATGGGTAACTCAAGTTGACGCAGCGCATTCTCTTCGTACGAAATTTTGCGGCTGGAAACTTTTTTACCTAAGGAAGAATAAAGCCTGACCGTTGAATGGGGCGCGTATTCAGCCCAATGAACCGTGAGGACTCCATTTGCTAAGTATAAACCGAGGGTGGGGCGGGGGGCTTGCGAAATGGAAGTGGCTTGCAGTTTTTTGGCAAAAACATATTGGCCAGCCTTTGCAAACGGTACAGTCAGGCTTGCATATTTGTCTCCTCTAAAACCCAGTGCATTAAGAGTAAATGAAACAGGCTGCCAGGCATCATTGGGATTTGGGCGATAGAGAATGGCCAGGGAATCATCAGATCTGATGGGCAGGCTGTCGTCCAGCCACCCCCCCTGGTATCCGCCTGATATTCTTCGGCCATCGAAAGTCAAAGTCATGGAAATCGAATTAGCCTCATCACTCAGCTGCAAGTCCCAATACCGCTGGGTAGAAATTTGATAATTCTGGTTTTGGAATACTGTATTAGCTGGTGATGCCCAATACTGTGTGAGGCTGAATGCCTTGACACCCTGGCTGGACGAAAGGGCAGCAGATGCAAACCCCAGATTCTTTGCCTCGCCGGCATTTAGCTTGTCGAGCCAATTGACCATTGGGCAAGGAAAATGATTTTGCCAATTCAGCAGAATGATACTGGGTTTAAATGGCAGGGTGATGGAAATATCCGGGGCCAAACCCTGCAGGCGGAATGTTTTGATGATGGTGTCAGTACCATCGGTAAAGAGAATGGGGAGCAAAAACTCTCGCTGAGAATGGGCCCTCTTGATGTTGGTTTGCCCAATTTTCAAATTGGCTTGATAGGCTATTCCGGCTTTGGTAATTTGCTTCGATAGAATTTGCCAGCCCAGCCACCCAGGTGTCTGCAAAAATTCTTGGTTAAACACTTCAAGGTCTGCTGAGGCAAAAGGCTGCAAGGCATCCAAGAACTCAGCTGTGTTGGTGCTGGAAAACTGGTACTCATCAAAGTAGGCTTTCAGGGCTGGGGCAAAATTTTCACCCAGCTGGGCCCTGAGGCTGGCAGCCGCCAACGCCCCTTTTCGGTAAACGTGCCTTCCATAGGTGCTGGTGCCAGGCACGTCGGCAATGGGCAGATAGGCCCCATCTGCAATGTGGGCATACCTTACGTTTTCATTGATCAGGTCATTTATGCCGGCTCCGTAATCATCCATTCCGCCCATTGCCTCCAAAAAAAGGTATTCAGCAAATGATGCCCAGCCTTCATTCAGCCACATTTCTGATGCCCGCTCGCAGGTGGCCAAATCGCCGAACCAGTGATGGCTGAGTTCATGCAGCCATAGCGTTCCCTTATACATATCGGCATTGATGCCGGAAAGCGGAAAGGCAATGCAGGTGGCGTGCTCCATTGCGCCGCCATTAAATGGAACCGCTACATATCCAATTTTTGGCCAGCGATAGGGCCCAAAATTCTCGATGAGCATGCGTATCCCAAGATTCCGATTTGCTGTATCTGCTTTTACAAACTGGGCTTTTGCTGAGTCAACCCCCCATTCGATTAAAATTGTGTCTTTAGCGATTACCAGAGAATCTCTGACACTGCGATAAGGCCCGATGGCAAAACACGCCAGATAAGTTGGAATTTCTTCCTCGAGTTTCCAGTGCCAAACGATGGCTGAGTCGCCCAAGGCGGTTGAATCCCTGAGTATACCATTCGCAAAACCACGCATCCCCCTGGGGGTTGAAACTGAAATTTCGAAACTCGCACGGTCAGTGAATGTGTCATTGCAGGGAAACCAATATCTTCCCAGCGGATGCGGCTGAGTGGAGATGCCCACTCCCAAATTGAAAGCAATCTGGTTCAGTTTGTTGAAATAAACCCCTCCCCATCCCTTTGCGTCCAGCCCGGGTTTTCCCGAGTAGGCGATGGTAACAGAATCCAGGTTATGGATTTTTCCCTGCAGGCTGATTTCGAGCGCATCCCCCTGACGTTTATAGGGTACTGACTTTCCTTGATGCTCAACCATATCAACCGTCAGGGCATGTAGCATCAATTGGAGTGTTGAAGATTGTTTTGAGTTGAAAACAATGGTTGCCACTCCCTTTAATTCCGAACCCGTAATGTCAATTTTCTCTAAGGCAATTCGATATCTGACAACATCAGTTTGTGCCGATGCTGAAAACCAGCCACTCAAGGCGATGATTAAGAAAAAGGCTGAGGTATTAATTGTCATGGGTTGAGCTTTGCCATTCTGTTTCGCAAATGATGGTCGGCAAGCACCAGTGCTGCCATTGCCTCAACAATCGGCACTGCGCGGGGAACAACGCAGGGGTCATGCCGGCCACTGGCAGCGAGTTCTGCTGGCTTTCCATCCGAAGTTACGGTATTTTGCGTTTTACCGATGGTTGAAGTAGGTTTAAA
>CBDTVD010000096.1:0-6584 GCA_965363965.1 uncultured bacterium | reverse complement strand
GGCGGCTGTCGTTATCAATCAGCTTGGCGATAATCTCGCAAAGGGCGTTGATGGGGTTGGCCACGCTGCCGCCATAGGTGCCGCTGTGCAGGTCCCTGTTCGGCCCCGTAACTTCTACTTCCATATAGGCGAGCCCGCGCAGGCCGACTGTGATGCTGGGCACCTCATTGGCAATCAGGCTGGTATCGCTGATTAAGATCACATCTGATTTCAGCCGAGCCTTGTGCGCCCTGACAAACTTCTCCAGATTGGCCGAGCCGACTTCCTCCTCACCTTCAATCATGAACTTGATGTTGCAGGGCAGCTGCTCGGTGCGCAGCATCATCTCGAATGCCTTTACGTGCATGTACATCTGGCCTTTGTCATCACACGCCCCTCGGGCATAGATGTAACCGTCTTTAATGACCGGCTCAAATGGGGGGCTGGTCCACAGCTCATATGGGTCGGCGGGCTGCACATCATAGTGGCCATAAACCAGCACGGTTGGGGCCATGGGGTTCACCATTTTCTCGGCATAAACCACGGGGTATCCCTCGGTGGGGCATACCTCCACCATGTCGGCACCTGCCTCAATCAGCGCATCGCGCACAGCATTCGCCATTTCGAATACATCCTCACTGAACTGCGGGTCAGCCGACACGCTGGGAATCTTGAGCAAGTCGGCGAGTTCCTCTATAAAGCGTGCTTTGTTTTCCTGAATGTAGTCTAAGAACGGTGTTTGGTCAGCCATAGCGGGGCAAAGGTAAAGGGGGGCTTAGTATTGCAGTGTGAATTTGGCCCTTCCCATCCATTTAGCCGAGAATTTAAAAAACAAATCGCAAATTACCCGAGTCTTGACTGAAACTTGGGCTGCAGAAAACTTGTATTGCCCACGGTGTACCAATACGGTGCCTGTTCAGCTTACTTCACTCCCTAATAATAGCAAAGTGGCTGACCTCATCTGCAAATTATGTGGTGCAGAGTTCGAACTTAAAAGTACAGCGGATAAATTCAAACAGTATGTAACGGATGGCCAATATCATACTATGCTTAAAAGGCTCAGCCAATCCAATAGTCCCCATTTTCTATTTCTGGCTTATGACGCTAATTCACGAATAGTCAAAGATGTTTTTGGCGTTCCAACACACTTTCTGTATCCGTCTCTGATTTTGCCCAGAAAACCTTTAAGCGATACAGCACAACGCGCAGGTTGGCAGGGATGCAATATCCATCTTGGCGGGGTTCCTTATTCTGGCAGAATTGTCTTGGTCCAACAAAGTGTACCAGTTCCGCATGAACACGTGTGTACTAACTGGAGCCGTTCAGAATTTCTCAAGGATAGGTCAATGAAAAGCCGAGGCTGGACAATCGAAATTCTGGCGTTGCTCGATCGATTGCCAAAAGTTTTTCAACTTGCTCAAGTTTACCAGTTTGAGATCGAACTTAGATCCAAGTTTCCCAACAATATCCACATCAAAGCCAAAATTCGGCAACAGCTTCAAATCCTCAGGGAACAAGGGTATGTCGAATTTTTGGGGAATGGAGTGTATGGGAAACTCGGTTGAATTATGACAACAAAAAAATCAGAAGACAAAATCAAGCAGATCATCATCGCCCAGCGTGGCTGGGTTTTCTACGGAGATGTTACCAGGAGAGGTACCCAGATAGTAATCGATGATGCTTTCACCGTTCGTAGGTGGGGCACCACCGCTGGGTTGGGACAAATAGCTATCCATGGCCCTACAGATGAAACAATTTTAGATTTTACAGGTACTGTCTCCCTTCATGAATTGACTGTGGTGGCCGCCATTATCTGCAATCCTGAATCTTGGACATTTGATAAAGTTATGCTTTCAACGAGCCAGGTGCTTTGATCCAGCACATTACTTTTTACCCCGATTCGGAAACTGATGAGGAACTCACTCCTGACTTCGATGGTTTCGGCGACGGATGGGAATTTGTCTATGAGGGCAATTGGATATATCCTGATACTGATTTCAGCTATACAGACGGGGGAGGATTTTGTGATGGAGACAGCCATGGCGAACTTTTCGGTGATGGTGATGGTGATGGAATCGGAGTGCCCTAACCCACCAACCCCATAAACACCCCCCGATACTGCAAAAGCAGGAGGGTGGCGACCATGAGGGTGAAGAACAGGCTGTGCCAATAGCGCAGGCGCGGGGGGCTGAAAAAAAAACTGCCCAGCAAAGCGAGCGGCAGGATGGTGAGCTGCAGGTAGAGCGATTTATCGGCGGAGACCAGGGGAGTGAACAGGGCCGCCAAGCCGAGGTGAATCAGCGCCAAATCGCCCGGGCGGCGGGTGCGGACCACGCGGGCATCGCTGCCACGGCGCCAGGCCGAGTAGCCCAGCAGGGCTATGGCCCCTGTGCCCGCCAGCAAGCCGCTTTCCACAACCCCCAGGCTGAACATCGCATAGGCTTTGCTGACAGAGCCCCACAGCAGATTGAAATACTCCCCCAGGTGCCCATTCCAGTAATAGCCGATGCCGAGGAAGTAAAAGGGGAGCACCAGGCCAGTGAGGGCCAGCAGCACATCGCGCACCAGGCTGCGCCGCCCCAGCAATCCTGCAACTATCACCAGCCCGAATATCGCGCTCGGCAGATAAAACAGGCAGCCCAGGCCGAGGTAGAAGCCGGTAAAAAAGATGTTGTTGCGTGTGGCCGAGCCTTCATTCAGCTGCAGCAGGTTATAAAAACTCAGCAGAATGGTCATGGCCCCGATGCTTTCGGCATCTGCAGGCAGCCACTGGGGCAGCAGCGCCCCGATGGTAATGTACATCAGCGCTGGAATCAGCGTGCCTTTCCCTGGCAGGTTGTATCGGCTGACAATCAGGCTGAGGAATAATCCGCCGAGGTATTTCAGCACCAGGTCGGTAATCTGAATCAATTCCAATGGCAGGTGGCCCGCATTGGCCCTGGCCAGCAGGGCACCGCCGGCAAAACTGAACCCAGGCAAAGCATTTATGGCTGGATGCAGCAGTGCCGGCAAGTGCAGCAGCACCGTATAGAGCATCAGCAGGGCATGGGCAGCTGGTGTGCTGCGCATCATCAGCCTCAGCACCTGTGGCCCTCCATTTTCTCGGCTGTCATCTGCTGCAGGCCTGTGCCTGCGGGGCAAAGCTATGGCGGACTCGTATTTTTGTGCTTACAGATGCGTTTCAACATGATGCCGCTTCGGCTCCCGCTGCTTTTCCTCGCCCTCAGCCCTCTATTTTTTTCTTCCACCTGCAAGCAGGACGTTCCCAAACCCGATGACACAGAGATTACCTGTTACCTGAAAACCACCTTGCTGGATGGCAGGGAGGGGTACACTTATGCCAGAAACTCTTATAATCAGCTGGAAACCATAAGCCTGGGTGCCGGCGAAACAATCAGCTTTGACTATGCGGGCGCAGAGGCCACCAAATACACCTATAAATCAAATGGCATAGTGTTTACCACCGAGGATTATCAGTATGCAGGCGGAAAACCATCGGTGCGCATCATCAGCATTGGTGATGGTGCAGGCAACCTGGTGCCATCGGAGAAACACGAGTACAGATACAAAGGAACCAACCCAGACAGGCCCGACCGAATGACTTTTTTCTATTATGAAGCCAGCCAGTGGGTTGACCGAGGATATGAAAACCTGGAGTGGGACAGCAGGGGCAACCTGAAACAGGTGCAGCGGTTCGACCGAAACAACACTTTCAGCTGGACACTGGCCACTGTAACCACCTATACCTATGATGACAAACCCCATGCGCTAACAGCATTCAGGGCAGCCTTTCCATTCCAGTTTTATGTGAACAATGAGCTGAGCAAAAAAACGGTGGATGACAAAGGGCAATCAACAGGCGAGGAGTCAGCCAGCACATACACATATAATGCTGAGGGGCTGCCCATCACCCGCACCATCACTATGCCGGGCCAGGGCAGCGAAATGCTCTCTTACAGTTACGAGTGTAAATGAGCGGGGCACAACTGGAAAAAAATATTCGCCGAATAAGCCCATCTGCAATTGTAAAATTTGGCTAATCTTTGCATGTCCGCCCGCGGCAGGCCAGCAGGCCCGAACAAAAAAGCCTGCTGAGCCCGTTAACAGGAAGGGGAGTGGCAAAGGTCACCTGTAAAAACACACAAAGAAAAGAGAGGAAGAAAGGGAGGCATGTACGTAGTTATCAATGAAATGGAAAAGGACGTGTTGAAAGAAATCATCAACATTGGCCTGACCAAAGCAGCCGACTCGCTGGCATCAATTTCAAAAGACGAAATCCTGATGCATGTGCCAGAGGTGCGCATTGTGGAGCCCAGCGTGATCCCGAACGTACTGAGCGAGTTCGACAAACGATATTTTGTGGTGAGAAGCGACATTGAGGGCGACCTGCAGGGAAAGACTTTTCTGCTGTTCAGCGATAATAATGTCGAGCGTGTGAGCGAAGTGTGCCTGGGCAAGGAGATGCTTTCGGGGCCCCTGGGCGGCGAACTCCAGCGCAGCCTGCTGCTGGAAATCAGCAACATCCTCACCGGTGCACTGGTAACCCAGCTGGCCAACATCATCGAGCTTGAAATACATGGCATGCCCCCAGCCGCCCTGTTTGAGGACCGAAAAACCAGCATTACCGAGATCATTAACGATTTGCCCGTTGGCCAGCCCTTGGTGATAACGGTGAAAACCGAGTTTAAAAACCTGGTGAGCAGTGTCGAATTGCCCATGCTGATCATTTTTAATTCAGATTCTCTATTCAAGCTGCTCAACATCATCCGCAGCAAGAACCTATATGATTCCAAGGCATTTAAAATCGTACGGTAAGGGGTTCTTTGGTCTCGCTTTCGCGCTGACCCTTCTGGCTGGCCTGGCCAGCTGCACCGCACAAGAGGACGATAACGCAGGCCAAACCACAGCCAGTGCAGGCCAGCGCCCCGATGGGGATGACCTGGATGGCCTGGTGGAGGAATTCGCCACCCTCTCCCTGCCCATAGCCCTGCCTATAATGACTGATGCCGCCCAGCCCAGCCCGCTTGAATCAAGTTTGGTTGGGGCATGGTTTTCAAGTGTCAGGTTCCACCCTGCCATCGGGGGGGTGCAGGATGTGCCATCGCTGACTGAGGGCATGGAAATCGCCCAGTTTACGGCCATCGGCTATTTGCCCCTGCCAGGGGACATTCATCTTTTTGTGGTGGGCAAGCAATCGTCCAGCCTTTATTATTATCTGGTTACACTCGATGGAATGGGGCAGCCAATTGATGGCTTGTGCCTGGCCATGCGGGAAGGCGATGAGCGAAACGGGGTGATGCGCACTGCCAGCATCAATGATGACCTCAGTATCCAGATTCGGCAATCTGAGGTGACCAATGGCCGCGAAGCCCAGCCCGCCACCGCTTTCTTTGAGGTGGATGACAAAGGCCGCATCATTACCCTGCAGGGCATGGCCCAGCTGAGGTAAATTTCAGGGGTTTTTGTACTCAGGCGGGCAATTTTTGCTCGAAATTTGTTGCAGCCCTGCCTGATGTTTGTGGCGCAATTTGTGCACCAATGGTTTTTTGCACTGTGGGGATATTTTCACCTCGGCGTAACATTTTGGCAACATTGTCCATTAAGTTTGTACCCAGCAAAAAAATTAACGTAACCCATATGCGTTCTCTTCTCTTCTTCCTGGTGGCGTGTTTTGCGCTCACCGCAGCCCAGGGCCAGGGCTATGAGTTTTCGGCTTCAGCCGGGGACTATAAAGAAATCAGCAATGCCCGATTGCTGAAAAAGCCCAGCAGGCTCCACCAGCTGCACTCCATCGCACTGCCTTTTTCATTCACCTATTATAACCACACCTATAATACCCTATACGTGGGCAGCACCTTCGTCGGTTTTGATGACGACCTCAACTACACCGTGGACGTTTTCGGGGCAGACATGGCCGACCTGAATGAGGGGCCCAACAGTGCAGTCCGCTATGAAATTTCAGCTGATGGCAAGGCAATCACCGTCCAGTGGACCGACATGCGCTTTGAGGAAGACCCATCAGGTGAAGCCTATGCCAACTATCAGGTTACCCTATCGGCCAGCGGAGAAATCACCATCACCATGGGCGACATTGTGGCTGAGCCCGCGCTGTTTGATGGCGGTGAAGGCCACACTGGCCCCGGCATCGGGCTGACCAATGAGGAATTTGCCCTCTATCACTATGCTGTTGGCACCCCTGACCGCCCCATGGTGGATAAATCAATGCCTGTTAGCCTCGATGGCATTCCTGCCCCCGGGCAAACCTACACCTTTAGCCTGAACCCCAGCATTGCCATGCCAGCCAGCATTGCCGTGCAGGAGTTTTAAAGGCGAGGCAAGGGAAGATATTCGCCATCCCTCGGCCGTGGAACTTAATAAAGGAGTGCGCAGCCTGCGGAGCTGATTACATATCGCTGAATTGGCTGCCCCGCGGGCGCACGGTGCGGCGCTCAATCCGCTTTTCATAATCCGTCCCCTGAAAAATCCGCTGCACATAGATGCCAGGGGTGTGGATGTGGTTGGGGTCGAGTGTGCCAGGCTCTACCAGTTCTTCCACTTCAGCAATGGTTATTTTGCCTGCCGCCGCCATCATGGGGTTAAAGTTT
>CBDTVD010000095.1:0-6612 GCA_965363965.1 uncultured bacterium | reverse complement strand
GGGCTTGCCCGATATTTTGGGTATTCAGGTGCAAGGGAATTGAAATAAGCGTGAACCTCTCGCCTGCGGCGGTCTGTAAGCGACTCTTGGGGGTTCTGCTCTGCCATGCTCTTTATAAAGGGCAGCAAAGGTAGGCAGAGTGCAGAAAATCCGCAGAAGATATGGTATGGGCTTGATGCCTCCGCACCTCCCCTGCCTAAATTTGCGGTGAAATGCTGTTTGATCTTGATCTGGTTAAAAAAGTCTATGAGCGAATGCCAAAACGGGTGGAATCTGCCCGCAAACTCATCGGCAGGCCGCTGACCCTGGTTGAAAAAATACTCTACAATCACCTGTATGATGGTGAGGCTGCACGCGAAATGCTCCGCGGGAAAGACTATGTAAATTTTGCCCCTGACCGTGTCGGGATGCAAGATGCTACAGCCCAAATGGCTCTGCTGCAATTCATGCTCTGCGGAAAAAATACCACGGCAGTGCCCAGCACGGTCCATTGCGACCACCTGATTTTGGCGGAAGTTGGTGCGGTTGAAGACCTGAAAGAAGCAAATGAGGTAAACAGTGAGGTTTACGATTTCCTGGCCAGCACTGCAAACAAGTATGGAATTGGGTTCTGGAAGCCGGGTGCTGGCATCATTCACCAGGTTTTGCTGGAAAATTATGCATTCCCAGGCGGAATGATGATCGGTACTGATAGCCATACGCCAAATGCCGGCGGGCTCGGAATGATTGCCATCGGTGTCGGCGGCGCTGATGCTGTGGATGTGATGGCAGGAATGGAGTGGGAACTCAAAATGCCGAAACTGATTGGGGTTTACTTAACCGGCAAGCTCAGCGGATGGGTTTCAGCCAAGGACATCATACTCAAGGTTGCAGGAATCCTCACTGTAAAAGGCGGCACTGGTGCCATACTCGAATATTTCGGTCCAGGGGCCGACTCCATTTCCGCCACAGGCAAAGGCACCATTTGCAATATGGGGGCTGAAATTGGGGCCACCACCAGTGTATTCGGTTTTGATGACCGCATGGCCGAATACCTCCGCGCCACAGGGCGCACTGAAATTGCATCGCTTGCCCAGGGAGTTAAAAATCACCTGCGCAGCGATGAAGAAGTTTATCAAAACCCGGGCGCATACTTCGATCGCGTTATTGAAATCAACTTAAGTGAGTTGGAGCCGTATGTTAATGGCCCGTACACTCCTGATGCCGCATGGCCCATCAGCCAGTTGGCAGCAGCTGCCGCTGAGCACGATTGGCCCGAAAAAATCGAGGTAGGCCTCATCGGCTCTTGCACCAACTCAAGTTATGAGGACCTCACTCGCTCTGCAAGTATTGCCCGCCAAGCTAAAGAAAAGCATCTGAAGGCCAAAAGCGAGTTTACCATTACGCCAGGCTCAGAATTGGTAAGATATACCGCAAGCCGAGATGGATTGCTCCAGGAATTTGATGCCATCGGCGGGCTTGTTTTGGCCAATGCCTGCGGACCCTGCATAGGCCAGTGGGCAAGGCACAGCGATGACCCCAACAGGAAAAACACCATCATCACCAGTTTCAATCGAAATTTCGCCAAGCGCAACGATGGCAACCCCAACACCCATGCATTTGTGGCCAGCCCAGAGCTGGTTACAGCCATGGTACTTGGCGGACGCCTCGGTTTCAATCCCCTGACAGATACAATTACCAATGAATTTGGCCAGGAAGTGATGCTGGATGAACCTCAGGGCATCGAACTCCCCCCCAGAGGATTTGATGTCGAAGAGCCTGGTTATCAGCAGCCCGCTGAGGACGGTTCTCAGATTACTGTAAAGGTGGATGCCGACAGTGATAG
Organism: uncultured bacterium; assembly: GCA_965363965.1. GTDB lineage: Bacteria > Bacteroidota > Bacteroidia > CAILMK01 > CAILMK01 > CBDTVD01. Next base: position 4,787 of record CBDTVD010000095.1, on the reverse strand, counting down.
GCTCCAGTTGCTCACCCCATTTCATGCTTGGGAAGGCCACGATCTGCAAGGGCTGATGGTACTGATAAAAGCCAAAGGCAAATGCACCACTGACCACATCAGCATGGCAGGGCCCTGGCTTAAGTATCGCGGGCACTTGGATAACATCAGCACCAATCTGCTGCAGGGTGCAACCAACTTTTTCAATGAGAAAACCAATTGGGTAAAAAATCAGCTGACAGGCGAATATGACAAAGTGAGTGACACTGCCAGATATTACAAAGCCCACGGCACGGGCTCAGTTATAATCGGGGATGAAAACTATGGTGAAGGCAGCAGCCGAGAGCATGCTGCCATGGAGCCCAGGCACCTCGGTGTCAGGGCGGTGATTGTTAAAAGTTTCGCCAGAATCCATGAAACCAACCTGAAAAAACAGGGGGTACTGGCTTTTACCTTCACAAACCCCGATGATTATTTGCTGATTCAGGAAGATGACAGAATAATGCTCTCAGGGCTGGAAAACATGGCCCCAGGCAGCAAAGTGGTTCTGAAAGCAGAGCACGCTGATGGAACAGAATCAAATATTCCGCTCAATCACACTTACAATGACATTCAGATTGACTGGTTCAGGGCGGGCAGTGCTTTGAATTTGATAAGGGAAAACCAAAAACAGGCTGCCCTTGCAGCAGAAAAGGCCTGAACATTTCGGCGATCCAAATCCCTCAGCTGCCAAAATTTAAAATAACATTAGTTTGACCGACAAGATAAAAGTTGCCGTTGCCAAAGGCGATGGCATTGGCCCTGAAATTATGGACGCCGTCCTCAGCATTTTTGATGCTGCAGGCGTACGCCTGGCTTATGAATTCGTCAGCATGGGCAAGGCAGCCATTGATGCAGGCCATCCAAACGGAATTGATCCAGAAGCTGAGAAGGCCATCGAATCATTGGGCATCCTGTTTAAAGGGCCGATGGAAACGCCCAAAGGCAAAGGCATACGCAGCATCAATGTAACGGCCCGCAAAACATGGAACACTTTCGCCAACATCCGCAGATTCCAGACAATAAAGGGAGTTGACACTGTCTTCAGCCGTGCCGGCATTCCCATTGACATCACTGTGATGAGGGAGAACATTGAGGGCACCTATGGCGGAGTGGAATATATGCACACACCTGACGCAGCCGTCAGCTATCGCTTCATTACTCGGCCTGGCAGTGCTCAATTCATCCGATACTGTTTCGAGTATGCCAAGCAGGCAGGAATAAGAAAAATCACCTGCAGCCACAAGGCCAACATCATGAAGCTGAGTGATGGCCTTTTTATGAATACATTTTATGAGATTGCCAAAGAGCATCCTGAATTTGAAATCAATGACCTGATTGTGGATGATTTGGCCATGAAACTGGTGCGGCAGCCTGACAAATTCGAGATGATAGTGCTCACCAACCTGCAAGGGGATATAATGAGCGACTTGTGTGCAGGGCTGGTAGGGGGGCTGGGCTTTGCGCCCAGCGCCAACATCGGCGATAAAATCAGCATTTTTGAGGCTGTCCACGGCACCGCACCTGACATTGCAGGAAAAAACATTGCAAACCCCACCAGCCTGCTGCTCAGCGGAACATTGCTGCTGAAACATTTGGGCATGAATGGACATGCAGACAATATTGAAAATGCCTGGCTGAAAACAATAGAGGAAGGGAGCCATACCGGCGACTTTGGAGACCCCCGGCAAGGTTTAAAATCAACAACTGAGTTTACGCAGCAAATTATTGAGAACCTGGGGCAGCATGCAGAGGGCACAGTCAGGAAATCTGCTGGCTCTGCGGTAAATTTTAAAAGGCCCGAGATGCCAAAAGAAATGAGGGTTATGCCTTCCATAGAAACCCATCAGTTTGATGGCATCGCCGGAGTGGACATTTACATCGTTACAGCTGAACAGCCTGCTTCAATCGCTGCCAAAATTCAGCCTATTCTTGATGCAGAAATTGAGTTGGCAGCCATTGGCAACCGCGGCACCGAAGTTTGGCCCGAAGGCAGCCGATTCACTGAAGCGGTGGCTTATTTCAGCATCAGGCTGCAATCCAAAAATGAAATGACGGTTGCTGGATGGCTGAAAATAATTGGCCCCATCAGTCAGCTTTTCAGTATCAGCAATATCGAAATTTTGCATACGCTGCAAGGTCAGCCAGCTTTTAGCAAACTTTAAAGCCCTCTCTATCCTTTAGGCTTAAGGATGGAAAGCAAGCGTCAGGCTAAATTCAGCAGGCAGATTCAAAAAGATCTGAGTGAGATTTTTCTCAGAGAAGGAAAATCTCTTTTCGGCAACAGTTTTATCAGTGTATCGCAGGTGAGGGTTTCACCTGATTTGAGCTATGTAAAGGCATATCTCTCCTTTCTCAATGAAAAAAATCCGCAGCACTTGCTTGCCTTGGTAAAATCGTTTACCAAAGAATTGAGGACCATGCTGGCACAGCGGCTGAAAAATGAAGTGAGGAAAATTCCTGAACTTGAATTTTACTATGATGACACCATGGACTATGTGGAGAAAATAGATAAGCTATTTGATAAAATTCATAAGGAGGATGAAGAGCGGAAAGCCACCCAAAGCCATCAGGAAAATGAAGATTGATGTAAAAGAAAATGTCAGCCTGAGGCCATATAATACTTTCGGTGTTGAGGCGAAGGCAGCCAAGTTTGCTGCCATATCCTCGCCCGAGCAATTTCAGCAAGCATTTTTACACCTGCAAAAGGATGAACCTTTGCTGATTATCGGCGGCGGGAGCAATGTATTATTCACCCAGGATTTTCCAGGGCTTGTTTTAAAAAACGAAATCAATCAATTCGAGGTAACGCGGGGGGACAGCAGCCAGGTAAAAATAAAAATAGGGGCAGGGGAAAATTGGCATGCCATCGTTCGGCGCACGCTAAAAGAAGGTTACTTTGGATTGGAAAATTTGGCCTTGATTCCAGGAACCTCTGGTGCTGCCCCCATCCAAAATATAGGTGCTTATGGTGTTGAAGTCAGCGACCGCCTGCTGAGTGTGGAATACATAGAGTTGGGAGGTAATTCCCTGGCTGAAAAAACTTGCGAGAATTGCGATTTTGGATACCGGGACAGCTGGTTTAAACGGCACTTAGGGGAATTTTTCATAACCTCAATTTCCCTATTATTGCATACCGATCCCCAGCCAGTCATCACATATCCAGCACTAAAGGCTGCCCTTGGTTTAAAGCAAATTGCAAATCCATCGCCGCATGATGTCGCCGTTACAGTAGAAGAAATCAGACGAAGCAAGCTGCCCGACCCGATGGTACTGGGGAATGCTGGGAGCTTTTTCAAAAACCCGATATTGAGTGATTCGAATGTTGACAAACTGAAGGCTGATTATCCGCTTTTACCATTTTTCCCCTCTGCAGAAGGCCACTCTAAAATACCTGCAGCGTGGCTGATTGAGCAGTGCGGCTGGAAGGGGTTCAAGGATGGGAACGCTGGGGTGCACCAGCATCAGCCGCTGGTGCTGGTCAATCATGGGGGTGCCACAGGTGCTGATATTCACGCACTCGCAAAACGAATCATGGATGGGGTTGAAGATCGTTTTGGCATCGAACTGACCCCTGAGGTAAATATCCTGTGAATAAACTTAATTGTAGCCAGGGCCAACAAACATTGCCCTTCACGGTTATAAAGCCTGAACACCAAAATCAACAACCATGGGACTACTCGATTTTTTCAAAAAAGGCAAACCGGCTCCAGAACAGCAAAAGCCAACATTTTCAAACACTAATTCTTCCATATTCGCAGAGAAAGAATATGACACGTACACTGTCAAGTCTGGCGATTCACTCTCAAAAATCGCAGGCCAATTTTATGGTGATGTGCATCAATGGAATAAAATATACGACGAAAACCGTGAACTAATCGGCAGCAATCCTGACATGATTCAGCCCGGCCAAACCCTGAAAATCCCACGCAAATCTTAAAAAAACTATGAATAAATTTACTGCATTATTTACACTCTTTCTTGGGCTTACATTTGCCTTTTCGGCGTGTGACAAAAAAGAGGAAACGCCAGCCATGCGTATTGCCGGCACCACCAGTAAAATCTGGAAAGTTGACCGCGCCAAAGATGCATCGGGAGACCGAGTAAAAGGCGATGCGATTGATGGCTCAGCCACATTCTTTGCCAATGGACAATTCAGCATGACGGATGGCTCGGCCAATATGAACGGCACATGGACAGTAAACGGTTCTGGCACACAGCTTACCCTTACACAAGGAGAAATGGGCGGAGCAATGGCCTGGGATATCCAAGAACTCAAGGATGACAAAATGGTTTTGAAAAACGGTGCGGGTGAAATCTACACATTCGAAACTAACAACTGATCTCGCTATAAACTTGAAATAACAAAAGCCCTGCACTTCCCGTTGAGAGGAGGTGCAGGGTTTTTCTTGTTATTATTGTGTTAAGAAATAATCACCAATGTCTTAATATTAACTTGATTAACTCGTTAAGGCATTTAGCTCGCTATATTACTGATGTACTTTTGTGATTTCAAATCTTGTTTCAGACCATGAAGCCAAAGTTCAAAACAGTGGTCGTCAGCGACATCCACCTGGGCATAAAGTCGAGCCGTGCTAAAGAGGTAGTCCGGTTTCTTCGGCATCACACAGCGGAAACGGTCATCCTGAATGGGGACATAATAGATGGCTGGCAACTGAAGAAATCGGGAACCTGGAAGAAAAAACACTCGCGTTTCTTCAAACATATCCTGAAATGGATTACTGACAAAAACAATATCAAGATTGTAT